>CABUAW010000071.1 GCA_902489645.1 uncultured Lachnospiraceae bacterium
GCGGTATACGTTAGCACGCGGGTTGTCCCATGAACGGAATACGGCTTTGATAGCGCCCATCAACTGCTCCTTCGGGTCTGTTGGGAAATCAACGCCGATTTTTTCTTTGTATTCAGCCTTGAACTGATTTGCAAGTTCATGAAGGTCATCTGCGCTCAGCTCAACGTCCTGAGTCACACCTTTTTCAGCCTTCATCTTGTCAATCAGCTCTTCAAAATATTTCTTGCCTACTTCCATAACTACATCCGAATACATCTGGATGAATCTTCTGTAGCAGTCCCAGGCCCAACGTGGATTTCCGGATTTTGCAGATAAAACTTCAACAACTTCCTCGTTCAGACCAAGGTTCAAAATCGTATCCATCATACCTGGCATGGATGCTCTCGCACCGGAACGAACAGAAACGAGAAGCGGATTTTCTTTATCGCCAAATTTCTTGCCTGTAATAGCTTCCATCTTGGTGATTGCTTCCATAATCTGTCCCATAATTTCATCGTTGATTGCCCGGCCGTCTTCATAGTACTGTGTACAAGCTTCTGTTGTAATTGTGAAGCCCTGCGGAACCGGCAGCCCCAAGTTTGTCATCTCGGCAAGGTTAGCACCTTTACCGCCAAGGAGTTCACGCATGTTGGCATTGCCTTCCGTAAACATATAGACCCATTTGTTCATCGGTCATTCCTCCTAATTCATTATAATATTTTTGTATTTTGTATTTTATTAAATACAATTTATATGTTAATTTTATAACATAACCCCGTGTTAGTCAAGGATTAGAACTGCATCTTTTCTTCAAAATATGCCGCTAAGTCCTCAATCTTTATACGCTCCTGCGCCATGCTGTCACGCTCACGCACCGTCACGCAGCCGTCCTCTTCGGATTCAAAATCATAGGTTACGCAGTATGGCGTGCCGATTTCATCCTGACGGCGGTAACGCTTGCCGATATTGCCTCTGTCATCGTACTCACAGTTATATTTTTTACTGAGCATTTCAAATACCTTCTCAGCGCCCGCGTTTAATTTTTTGGATAATGGCAATACGCCGACCTTCACCGGAGCCAAAGCCGGATGGAAACGAAGAACGGTACGCATATCGCCGCCCTCAAGCTCTTCTTCATCATAAGCTCCGCAAAGGAATGCCAAAACGACACGGTCGGCTCCCAGAGACGGTTCGATAACATATGGAATGTATTTTTCTTTCTTCTGGTCATCAAAATATGTCAAATCCACATTAGATACATTCTGATGCTGTGTCAAATCATAATCTGTTCTATCTGCGATACCCCACAGCTCGCCCCATCCAAATGGGAAGAGGAATTCAATATCGGAGGTCGCCTTACTATAGAAGGACAATTCTTCTTTATCATGGTCGCGGACACGCATTTCTTCTTCTTTCATGCCGAGAGATTTCAGCCAGTTGATACAGAATTCTTTCCAGTATGCAAACCATTCCAAATCGGTATCCGGTTCACAGAAGAATTCCAGCTCCATCTGTTCAAACTCGCGGGTACGGAATGTGAAATTTCCCGGTGTGATTTCGTTTCTGAAGGATTTACCAATCTGTCCAATACCGAAAGGAATTTTCTTGCGGGACGTTCTCTGTACATTTTTGAAATTCACAAAAATGCCCTGTGCGGTTTCCGGTCTTAAATAGACGGTATTTTTCGCATCTTCGGTAACACCCTGGAAGGTTTTAAACATCAGATTAAACTGACGGATATCTGTAAAATTGTGGGCGCCGCAGGTCGGACATGGAATTTCATGCTCTGCGATAAAGCTCTGCATTTCCTCATTGGACCATCCGTCTACGGAGCTGGTCAGTTCGATGCCCTTTTCAGCGCTGAAATCTTCGATAATTTTATCGGCGCGGAAACGTTCATGACATTCCTTACAATCCATCAATGGGTCTGAAAAACCGCCCAGATGGCCGGAGGCCACCCATGTCTGAGGATTCATGAGAATCGCACAGTCTACGCCGACATTGTATGGATTCTCCTGAATAAATTTCTGCCACCATGCACGTTTGACATTATTTTTAAGCTCTACACCGAGATTACCATAATCCCAGGTATTGGCAAGGCCGCCATAAATTTCAGAGCCAGGGTATACAAATCCTCTGGCTTTTGCCAAGGCAACAATTTTTTCCATTGTTTTTTCCATAATGTTTCTACCTCACTAAATTCTTTTCGCTTGTTTTATTGTATCCTTTATCCCGGCTTTTTTCAAGATTTTTTATGGGTACAACTGCCCGAAAATCGATTTCTTTTAAAATCCGCCCGTATTTTCCATAATATTCAGAATTTCCAGAGATTTGAACGTCTTATCCATATGCTCCCTTATGTAATACTCCATCATTTTCTGCAATTGGTACAGAACTTCGGCCGACACATTAAATGTGTAAAGCTTTTCAATGGGCGATGTGATAATATACTGGGCCGCATAGAGAGCCGAAGGTTCCAAAGGCAGCACCCGCCCGGCCTCCGGCAGACAGTCGCCGCAGACAACACCGTTTCTCATGGAACTGAAATGGGACAGTCCGCTTTCTTTACCACAGATAATACAGTGAAAATATTCCGGATACTCGCCGTTTACGACAAAAACTCGCAGTTCGTAAATAACCCGGATTAATGCGGGAGGCACCGAATCCTTACAGAGAATACGAAGGGTCTGATAAAGCAGTTTCAGCAGTTCCACTTCGTTATTATTTTCCCTGGCGTAATATCCGGCCATTTCCAGAAAATAGGAAGCATAACAGGCCCTCAGCGGTTCTCTGGGAATGGCCTCAAAATAATTACTAATCTCCGCCGAAACAAGCGTGTAGGCATTCCTGCCTTCAATGACCCGAAAGGTACCGAAGGCAAAAAGCTGAGTTCCGGCGAGCATGGCGCTGTACTGCCGTCTGGCCCCGCGCGCAAAGGCTGTGATTTTCCCCCGTTCCCTTGTCAGAAGAACTACCCGCCTGTCATATTCATTTATCGGAGATGTACCGATTACCATTCCCGTGACCGCCGTCGATTCTATCATCTTATCACCTAATACTCATTTTTATCATATCCAAAATTCTTTATAAGAAAATCGCTGTCTCTCCAGTCTTTTTTCACCTTCACCCAAAGCTGGAGATTGACCTTCGTGTCCAGCAGATTTTCAATCTCAAACCGGGCATTTTTTCCTATTTGCTGGAGCATCCGCCCCTGCTTGCCAATAATCATTCCCTTATGGGAATCCCTCTCGCACACAATCGTCGCATGAATATCCATTATATGACCATGACGTCGCATTTTCATCGATTCAACGGAAACCGCAATCCCATGGGGCACCTCCGCATCCATAAGACGCAGCACCTTTTCCCGAATCAGTTCGGCTATAATCTGCCGCTCCGGCTGGTCTGTCACCACATCGTCATCATAAAATTTCGGACCCTCCGGCAAATATTTCATAATGGAAGCAATGACATCCTCACAGTTTTCCCCGGTAAAGGCACAGCACGGAATAATCTCCGCAAATTCCAACAGTCCTCCGTACACCTTCATAACTTCCAGTAATTCTTCCTTTTTCACCATATCCATTTTATTGATAATAAGAAGAATCGGTGTTTGTGTCTTTTTAAGCTGCTCAATAATGTGCCGCTCGCCCGCTCCCACAAAGGTAGACGGCTCTACAAGCCACAGCACCACATCCACCTCATTGAGCGTCCGTTCCGCCACCGTCACCATATATTCGCCAAGCTTATTTTTCGCTTTGTGAATTCCCGGTGTATCCAGAAAAACAATCTGTCCCTCTTCGCTTGTGTATACGGTCTGAATCCGGTTTCTTGTCGTCTGAGGCTTGTTTGATGTAATCGCAATCTTTTGTCCGATAAGCTGATTCATCAATGTGGATTTTCCCACATTCGGACGGCCAATCAGGGTGACAAAGCCGGATTTGAAATGATTTTTTTCCATATATTGTATTCTCCTTATCATGCTCCGGTCAATGGTTCAATTTTCTGGAACATATCTTTATTTTCCTGTATTTTTGCTGCGTTTCCGACAACGCACCGAATTCCCGAATGAACTACCGCATCAACAATTCCGTAAAGGCTGCGAATCGTTTCCACATCCGCATGAAGCAATTCATACCGGTTCTTTTCCAGCTTTTCATAAGACGTATGGGTCAGCCATGCGCTCAGAGAACGGGCGCCTTTATCCGATGCGCCTAATGGTACGTCCACACCGCTGATAGCTCCAATGATAAACTTACGCATGGTTCGCTCATCGGCTTCATAGTTTTTCACATAATCCACCGCTCCCTCATAGACATCATAGGTCTCTTTTAAATTCGGGTCCCGGTAGGATGTAAAATAACCGGTGCCATTTGGTGAAAAACCGCACATACATCCATAGGCTCCGCCCTGAACCCGCAGCCGAATCCAAAGGTAATCATAATTCATCATAACCTTAAGGACACTTAATGCACCGTGATAGGAATATCCGGCTTCTGCAAAATCTCCGGCACAGGCATCATACTGAACCATTCCGGCCGTCGTATACGCCTCCGTGGAAACGCCTTTCATCGACTGGCGAAGCGCCGATTCGACCTCCGGCCGCAGCGCCGCCCTCGGCTGTTTTGATTCGCCGTCGGCCTTGGTTCCATCCAAAAGCTGCTCAAGGAGCCCTGTCATCGGACCGGCAACCGCTTCCAACGAAACATCTGAGCAGGTCACATCTATCAAAAGATTTTCTTTTCGGAAAATCATTTTTGCCGTCTCTTCCAGACCGGAAACAAGTTCCTCCTTCTGAGCGTCAAAATCTTTATTCATCTTTTCAATGAAGCGGTAATAAGCCATGCCCTCTTCATATTCTTTATACATTCCGGCCATCGAGATAAAACTGGTGGACCGGTTCACCGCAACCATGTGTCCGTTGCCATTCATCATCATTTCCAGACGGGATTTCAATTGTCCAACAATCTCCTTGAGACGTTTTGTATCTGAAAGATGACTCTCTGACATGATTTCTCCCATTAACTGAACGCCGTCGGACAGCTTTGGCAAAAGCACCTTCATAACCACTTCCAGCTTCGGATAAAAGACATTTGCACTGCCCTGTTCCGTGTAAATATTGGTATTGACCCGGATGCCGCCGGAATGGATATTGATTTCATCCGCCAGTTCCGTATAGTCATGATGTTCCGTGTCTATGTTGCCGAGAACAGAGGATAAAAGTCCGATATACGGTATCTTCTCAAAAGGGACGCTGCCCGTGTCAAATATCCATTTCACATAGGCAATACCGCGGCTCTCAACATCATGGTAAAGCACCGGATATCCGTTGATTTCCTCGTAATGATTAAAAAATGGCTGAGGCTTCGGTTCGATATCTTCAATTTCAAGAATCGGAATTTTCTCCAAATCCTCCGGTGCAGACGGCTCTTCCTGATATTTTTTCAAGGCCTTTGTCTGACGAACCATGGCTTTCAGTGTCTCCCCGGACAATCCGGCCTTGTATTCGGCCAGCTTTCTGTCCGTTTCTGCTTCCGTCTTTTCTGTCAGTCCTTTTTCCGGTGTGAGAATCAGCAGAGAACTGTGATTATTTTCCAGAAGCCAGGTTCGGATAAGCTGTTCAAAATAGCCTTTGTCAATATTATCTTTTAAAAACTCAAAGGTGTCGCTGGCCTGAATATGAATAAACGGTTTCGTTTCATCGTAAAGCCAACTGTCCATCATTTGAAGCCCATACATCAGTCCCGCCGGATAACGGCCAAAATCGCCTTCCCGGTATTTAAATTCATAATAATTAATGGCAGCCATCAGGGATTTCCGGTTAATGCCTTCGTCGGCCAGCTTTGTCAATGTCTCACGGATAATTTTCAGGAAATCTTCTTTCTGAACGGCTTCCGCATTTTTTACAATAATACTCATATACGGCTGTAAAACGCCATTATCCAGTTCGCCAAAAACATCCTTACCGATGCCGCTCTCCAAAAGGGCTTTTTTCAGGACTGCTCCCGGCGAGGACATAAGAACATACTCTAATACCTGCATCGCCAGATAAAGTTCTCTGTCAAGGCTTGTGCCAATGACCACATTATAACTCAAATAAGTATTCTCTTTTAATTCACTGTCATCCGTAACCGCAAAGGATGACCGAACCTCTTTCATGGCCTTAAACGGCGTCTGCATCTCAATGGAAGAATCCACACGGATACGGTCATAATGGCTTAAATAATGCTCGTCGATAAAGCTCAGTTTTTCCGCCACATCCATATTGCCATAGAGATAAAGCCACGCATTGGACGGATGATAATAGCGCTTGTGAAAATCCAGAAAATCCTCATAACTTAAATCTGGAATATTCACCGGGTCACCGCCAGATTCCACGCCATAGGTCGTATCCGGATAAAGCGTCTGGCCAATTTTCCTGAAAAGTACCTGTTCCGGTGACGAAAAAGCGCCTTTCATTTCGTTATAAACAACGCCATTATATTTTAAAGGCGCATCCTCGCTCTCCAGCTCATAATGCCAGCCTTCCTGTAAAAATATTTCTTTATGCCGGTAAATATCCGGCCGGAACACGGCGTCCAGATATACGTGCATCAAATTCTGAAAATCCGTATCGTTGCAGCTGGCCACCGGATAAACCGTCTTATCCGAATAGGTCATGGCATTTAAAAAGGTGTTTAACGAGCCCTTCACAAGCTCCACAAAGGGGTCCTTCACCGGAAACTCTTCCGAACCGCAGAGGACCGAATGTTCCAAAATGTGGGCTACCCCTGTGCTGTCCTTCGGCGGTGTGCGGAAAGCCACATGAAAGACTTTGTTTATATCTTCATTAGATAATATAGCCACACGGGCGCCGCTTTTTCGATGCTTTAAAAGCAGGGCCTCCGATTTTAATTCTTCAATATATGTCTTTTCCAGAACCGTATATGCTTCCGGTATATTCACTGTCTGATTCATACATCAACCTCCATTTATTATATAAACTGTACCATATTCCAAAGATTTATACAACCGGATTACTGACGGCTTTTCTCAGTCCGAATCCACACCTTCACGTCGTCAATAAAGGTGTCCCAGGCATCCTCATGCTCGACATAATACTTCGGGCACAGCTTGCCCGTCACATCATAATGGCGAATCACATCCTTTGGCGAAACATCCAGATACATGCAGAGCCACCCGGTCAGATTGACCAGCGAACTATATGTATCATCATTAAACTTCCCGTCGGCCGTTTCATGGCAAACCTCTATGGACACCGTATCCGAATTTCTCTCGTTGGAACAATAGGCAATCTCATTCGTCGGTATGCACTGGATAATTTCGCCTTCCAGTCCAACGATAAAATTGCTGCTGGCATAGGTTTCGCCGCTGTCCTTCAACCCTTCAAAATAATCCCGGTTGGCCTTGGCCGTACTTCCCGGATTCCCCACATAATGAATCACAATTCCGCGGACGCCGTCCGACGGTATGCAAGGCCTTGAATACTCATTGGGCGTCAAAAGCTGAACGTCGATATAAGGCCTGCCATCATCATAAGCCGGGTCCGGTGTGCCGTAAGGGCTTACCCGGTCATCCCGGGTACAGGCCCGGAAAATCAGACCGCATAAGGTAACTGTAAGTATAATTAAGCAGCCAATGACTGCAAATAAGCGTATTCGCTCTTCGTCCGGGCGTTTAATTTTTCTCACTTTTTTCTTTTTATTGCTGATGTCCTTCACCCTCTCCCTTTCGACAACAAAATTCTACATTTCATTTTAAACCATATAAATGAACTTTTCAATGAAACTTCCCTCTAAAGAAAAACAAGGTGCTGCCAATTGACAACACCTCGAATACATTTCTTATCTTATTTTATGCAATAAAATGAATTAGTCCACACTATAGTTCGGAGCTTCCTTAGTAATCTGGATATCATGCGGATGACTTTCCTTCAGAGAAGCCGCGCTGATTTTAATAAACTGCCCATTGTTTTTCAGCTCTTCGATACTCTTTGTGCCGCAATAACCCATACCAGCACGAAGGCCACCGATTAACTGGAATACCGTATCTTCCACAAGACCCTTATATGCAACACGGCCTTCAACGCCTTCCGGAACTAACTTTTTGGCGTCGGCCTGGAAGTAACGGTCTTTGCTGCCGTTTTCCATAGCCGCAATGGAACCCATACCACGGTATACTTTGTATTTTCTTCCCTGATATAATTCGAAATCGCCAGGGCTTTCATCACAGCCCGCAAACATACTTCCCATCATGCAGACATCGGCTCCGGCCGCAATTGCTTTTGTCACATCACCGGAATACTTAATACCGCCATCAGCAATCAATGGGATACCATATTCTTTAGCTACGGAATAGCAGTCCATAACAGCCGAAATCTGAGGCACACCAATACCGGATACAACACGGGTTGTACAAATCGAACCTGGTCCGATACCAACCTTCACCGCGTCAACTCCGGCCTCAATCAAAGCACGGGTAGCAGCCGCTGTCGCCACATTACCTGCAATTACCTGTAAATCCGGATATGCGTCTTTCAGCATACGCACGCAATTGATAACATTGGCCGAATGTCCGTGTGCGGAATCGACCACAACGACATCGACTTTTGCTTTTACCAATGCTTCGGCACGTTCAAGAATATTCTGTGTAACGCCCAAAGCGGCGCCGCAGAGCAGACGGCCCTGGGAATCCTTTGCCGATAAAGGATATTTAATCTGTTTTTCAATATCTTTAATCGTAATTAAACCCTTTAAGTTGAAATTGTCGTCAACAATCGGAAGCTTTTCTACGCGGGCCTTCGCCAAAATAGCCTTTGCTTCGTCTAATGTAACGCCTTCCTTTGCCGTAATCAAATTTTTTGAAGTCATGCACTCGGAAATTTTCTTGGAAAAATCGGTTTCGAACTTGAGGTCACGGTTTGTGATAATGCCGACCAGCTTGCCATTGTCCGTAATCGGCACACCGGAAATACGGAATTTAGCCATCAGCATATCCGCATCTGCCAATGTATGTTCTGAAGATAATGAAAATGGGTCGGAAATGACACCGTTCTCTGAACGTTTTACCTTATCAACCTCTTCGGCCTGTGCCGCAATAGACATATTTTTATGAATAATACCGATACCGCCCTGTCTCGCCATCGCAATCGCCATACGATGTTCTGTTACAGTATCCATACCTGCACTCATTAATGGTACATTCAGAAGAATTTTCTTAGTTAAATGTGTTTGAATATTCACCTGATTTGGAATCACTTCCGAATACGCCGGAACAAGAAGCACGTCGTCAAAGGTAATGCCTTCACCGATAATTGTACCCATTCTTATCATCCTCTCTTTCTTTCTATTTTATAGGTTTCTAAAGTATATCAACTCTTCCGACAAAAGTCAACATGAGGTTATCATAATAATTACTTAAATCTTTGTTAAGTTTTGCTAATAGAGAAACAGGGAGGCACGCCTTCCGGTCCCAATGGACTTTCGGAGTGTCTCCCTGATTTATTTTTCAGTGCTTACACAAATGAATGAACGATTTAATTACATCATTCCCATGCCGCCCTGTGGCATAGCTGGCATCGGATTGTCGGATTTGATTTCTGCAACAACAGACTCTGTCGTAAGCAGTGTGGAAGCAACGCTTGTCGCATTCTGAAGAGCGCTGCGTGTTACTTTGGCCGGGTCAATAATACCGGCATCAATCATGTCTACATATTCTTCTTTCAATGCGTCAAAGCCAACGCCCGGTTCGCTCTCACGAACTTTATTGATAATGACAGCGCCTTCAAGGCCGGCGTTTGCTGCAATATGGAATAATGGAGCTTCCAGCGCTTTAAGAACCACATTGGCCCCCGTCTTTTCATCGCCGGAAAGTTGGGCTGCCAATTCAGCCACCTTCTTGGAAGCGTGGATATATGCGGAACCGCCACCGCAGATAATACCTTCTTCAACAGCAGCTCTTGTAGCGGCCAGAGCGTCCTCCATACGGAGTTTCTTTTCTTTCATTTCTGTTTCCGTAGCAGCTCCAACCTTGATGACGCCGACGCCGCCGGAAAGTTTTGCAAGTCTTTCAAGTAATTTTTCTTTGTCAAATTCAGATGTTGTTTCATTCGCCTGTGTCTGAATCTGGCTGCATCTGGATTTGATGGCCTCCGGGTCGCCCAAACCGTCAACGATGATTGTATTTTCTTTTTCAACTTTAACGGATTTGGCACGTCCGAGCATATCCATCGTTGCATCTTTCAATTCATAACCAAGTTCTTCGGAAATGACTGTACCGCCTGTAAGAATAGCGATATCCTGGAGCATTGCTTTTCTTCTGTCGCCAAAGCCCGGCGCTTTTACGGCAACAACAGAGAATACGCCTTTTAATTTATTGACTACAAGTGTTGCAAGAGCCTCGCCCTCAACATCTTCAGCGATAATCACAAGTTTGGAGCCGGTCTGTACAATCTGTTCCAGAACCGGAAGGATTTCCTGAATATTGGAAATCTTCTTATCTGTAATGAGGATATATGGATTATCCAGTTCAGCTACCATCTTATCCATATCCGTAGCCATATATGCGGACAGATAACCGCGGTCAAACTGCATACCTTCTACCAAATCAAGCTCTGTCTGCATGGTTTTGGATTCTTCAATAGTAATGACACCGTTTGTGGATACCTTTTCCATGGCTTCCGCAACCATCTCGCCAACATTCTCGTCACCTGCGGAAATTGCGGCAACCTTGGCAATCTGATTTTTGCCAGTGATTGTAGAACTCATATCTTTAATCGCTTCTACGGCACATTCGGTAGCCTTCTGCATACCTTTTCTTAAAATAATCGGATTGGCGCCGGCCGCCAGGTTTTTCATACCTTCATTAATCATCGCCTGAGCAAGTACGGTGGCTGTTGTTGTACCATCACCGGCAACGTCGTTTGTCTTTGTGGCAACTTCCTTAACAATCTGAGCGCCCATATTTTCAAAGGCATCTTCTAATTCGATATCTTTTGCGATAGTCACACCGTCGTTTGTAATTAATGGTGTTCCGAAGGATTTGTCCAAAACAACATTTCTTCCTTTTGGTCCCAATGTTACGCGTACTGTATCTGCCAACTGATTTACACCGGCTTCCAGAGCTTTTCTTGCCTCTGCGCCATATTTAATTTCTTTTGCCATATCTGTCTACCTCCAATATAAAATCAAATTATTCCACAACAGCCAGAATGTCCGACTGTCTTACAATAATAAATTCTTCGCCTTCAAGTTTTACTTCTGTTCCGGCATATTTGGAATAAATAACCTTCTGTCCAACAGCAACTTCCATTTTTACTTCTTTACCGTCAACCACTCCGCCAGGACCTACAGCGATAACTTCGGCTTCCTGTGGTTTTTCTTTGGCCTGTCCGGTTAAAACAATGCCAGACTTTGTTGTTTCTTCTGCTACAAGCTGTTTCAATACGACTCTGTCGCCCAATGGTACTAATTTCATATCTAAATTCCTCCTGACAATGCATTTTTACTTTATTAGCACTCATTTGCTTCGAGTGCTAACCACTGGATATATAA
>CABUAW010000072.1 GCA_902489645.1 uncultured Lachnospiraceae bacterium
CCCCCGCCATATCCCAGATATTTTTTTCAAGAGATTCCAGAGTCAGAGGAATATTTTTCTTACGGACCTTTCGCACCATACTGTCCATAGACTTTACACGGGACTTTATACCCTCAATCGGATTTCTGTCATATTGAAGCGAGTATTGCTCATTGAGTACCCGAAACTTCGTTTCTACCTCCATAATTGCACACCGGTAATAGGCCATCAATGTTTCAAAAGGCGCCGTATTTTGTTTTATAAAATCCAGAAATTCATCGGACATCAGACTTTCCCGAATAAACCGTTCTCTCCCCTGCTCCACTATATCTGCAACGTACATCTTTATACCACTCCTTCAATTTACAGTATACATTTTTTTGGAATGAAATTCAATCATTAGTAAAGCGGAACCAACTTACCTCAAATTGGTTCCGCTTTCATATTCAGTCTATTATTCCTACAGCATATAATCCTTTAATACATCATGGTCCCGCAATACTTTTTCGATAACGGTTCCCTTAATGACATGAATCAGTGGTTTTTTAAGTGCGTTCAGAGGGCCAGGAAGTTCGATTTCGAGAGGGGATTTTCCGTCCATAAGTTTTACGGAGCTGTCAAGAAGCTCCCGGATATCATAAACGCTGCCCCACACTTCCGGAACGCCCCGGTCTACGCCAAGAAGTCCATAAACGGCTTCCATGGCAGTACGCACGGAATATTCGGTTGTGAACACGGTATCTCTCGGCGTATCCGCAAACTGACCAAGGAAGGCAAAGTTCACACAGCCATCCGGGATAACGTCCGGCCGGTCGCCCTTTGTTCTCGGCATAAAGAATGCGGTAATATACGGCATCATTGTCGGCACGCAAATGGCGCTGTTTTCAGCCAGTTCCGGAATTTCATCCACCGGAACGCCCAGATGATAGAGCCATTCTTCCGTAATTTCTTTTCCGGTACATTCTTTCATCGGTTTCTTTACATAATCACCAGGAACATCGGTAAATAAGCCGTATACCCAGACGCAGACCTGGTCTTTATCCTGTTCTTTAAACTGTCCCTGCCGGTTAATGGTCCAGCTCAAAAGCCAGCTTGAATCCTGACAGCTGACGATACCTCCGGTAACGACTTTGCCGCTCTTCGGGTCACGTTTACAGATGTTTGTAATGTATGGAATAATCTTATCATCCAAAGTTGTCACTGTGGCGGATTCCCAATTTGTTTTTGCAATATCGGAGCAGAATTTTTCAGGATGACCGAAGGATGGGTCCTGTTTTGCGATATTTTTCCAGAGACTCCAGCAGCCGCTTGTTCTCACTTCCGCATCTCCGTTTGGCGCATGATTCTGGTCGCCGTAAATCGTACCCTCCGTACAGCTTCCG
This sequence comes from uncultured Lachnospiraceae bacterium, assembly GCA_902489645.1. Taxonomy (GTDB): domain Bacteria; phylum Bacillota; class Clostridia; order Lachnospirales; family Lachnospiraceae; genus Frisingicoccus. The sequence continues at coordinate 1,362 of CABUAW010000072.1, forward strand.
TTAGTGACGAACACCAAATCGTTTTCGGTAAGCATGATGCCCTTTTCTACGCCCTTGACCTTACATTCAATGGCTTTGGCAATCTTTTTATCATCCTTGAATTCAAAAATAACATTCGTAACCTCCGTGTTGAACTGGAAATCAACGCCGGCCGCTTCCAAATATTTCTGCATCGGAAGAATCAAAGATTCATACTGATTGTATTTTGTAAATTTTAATGCGCTGAAATCCGGTAATCCGGCAATATGATGAATAAACCTCTGGAAATACAACTTCATTTCCAATGCACTGTGCCAATTTTCAAAGGCAAACATGGTCCGCCAGTAGAGCCAGAATGTGGAATTAAAAACTTCATCGTCAAATACGTCCTCAATGGTCTTATCATATAAATCTTCATCCTTTGTCATGAAAAGCTTCATGATTTCCATGCAGCCCTTCTGGCTCAGATTGAACTTGCCATCGGTGTGGGCATCCTGTCCCCGATTGACGGTGGCACGGCACAGCGAATAATTCGGGTCGTGCTTGTTCAGCCAGTAATATTCATCCAGAACGGAAACGTCCGGTGTTTCAATGGATGGAATACTGCGGAATAAATCCCACAAACATTCAAAATGATTTTCCATTTCCCGTCCACCGCGCATCACGTAGCCCCTGGTCGGGTCATTGATACCGTCACAGGCTCCGCCGGCAATATCCATAGCCTCTAAAATATGAATATGGGACCCCGGCATCTGTCCATCCCGGACAAGAAAGCAAGCCGCTGCCAGAGAAGCCAGACCACTGCCCACAATATAAGCATTTTTCTCATCCACACCTTCCGGTTTTTCCGGACGGGCAAATGCTTCGTAATTTCCGTTTGTATAATAAATACCTTTACTGTTCTTTACATTCTTTCCCCGCTCCGTATTCCGGTAATCGCTTCGTGCCCTTGCGGCCTTTTGGGAAACCTCTTTTTTATTTTCCTTTGATTTTTTTACCGCCAATGCGGCCGCACCGGCTCCTGCAATTACTGCGGATGTCACGCCGAGTTTTGTTCCTTTTTTTGCCATAAAAATAACCACCTTTCACATATTCAAACATTGCTTTGTTCTTTTCTATGTTCCCATCTTATCCTTCATACATTCCAAATTCAATTTACAAAACGGGAGCAATGATAAAAAACTTATCATCCTCCCGTTTTTGATAAAAAATTGGCAGCCTATTTATTCGCAAAATTTTGAATGGAATTCGTTATATTTCCCTTCAACGTTATTCCGATTTTCTCTACAATTTCCTGATAATCTTCCTTCATCCCCTGTTTAATCCAGTCCAGCATAATTCCGACAAAGCTATACTTATAAACATCCGCAATAAACTTTTTTTCTTCTTCTGAAATATCCACACCTTCGGATTTTTCCTCTACCACACCGATAATCAGATGATATGTAAGCTTAAACAGATAATTTTCAATCTGCTCCCGGCTTATCGAATGATAAACATTCTTAATAAAAGGCTTGTTTTCCAGAACGGCCTCAAAAATCTGAGACAGTCCCTCCTGCCAGCTATCATAGGTTTTCTTTCCCTGCAGCGCCCGTGTCGCATCCTCCACACATACCCATTCCGTCAAGTCATAAATATCTTTAAAATGATAATAAAATGCCATACGGCTGATTCCACAGTCCGATGTTAAATCATTAATCGTAATCTTGTCCAGTGGTTTCTGGAGCAAAAGCTTTTTTAAAGAATCCTCCAGCGCACATTTCGTCCGGTTTGGCACGCCTTCACCTCCATTCTGTCTTTAGGATGTTCTTATGTTAGCACAGAAAGAAAATTATCGCAATTTCAAGTTTTTCTTAAATTCAGAAAAACAGGCATAGCCGCCGCAGCTATACCTGTTTTTAGTTTTGTCTATTTATTTTTTATTTTACCACAAATTTTGAAGATATGTTTGAATATAAACTATTCAACGAAATTAATTTCTCGTACACCGGGGCAAAATGTGAACGCATTTTCAGGGTTTCACCGTTTCCCTCATCCTGGAGATAGATTAAAGGGTCTACGGCCACACCATTTTCCTCTACCTGAAAATGTAAATGATTGCCCGTGGAATCTCCGGTCGTACCACTCAAACCGATTTGTTGTCCCTTTTCCACAACTTGTCCGGTTTTCACATAAATTTCAGCATGGTGCATATATTTTGTAACGAGGCCATCCCCGTGGTCGATAACTATATAATTTCCTGCTGATTCGCTATATCCGGCAAAGGTGACTGTTCCGGCCTCGGCTGCGTAGGTTGGGATGTTTTCGCTGCCAGTGCCTAAATCCAGGCCCTTGTGGAACTGATAATCAAAGGTACGATAACCAAAGGTACTCGTAATCGTCGAACCCGGACAAGGATTTGCAAAACGGCCAATCATTTTTGAAAAATCAATCAATGTCAAATCATCCAGCCGGTACAAATCATAGGTTTTCATAATTTTAATCAGGCTTTTCCCATAATTAATATCCGTTGCCCAACGTCCTCCGATACGCATTGCAAAGGTATTGGCATCCTTCACATCTTTAATAAGGTCCGAGTACATTTCTGTCAGGAGCTTACTCCGGTCCTCAATGGCTTCCGTATATGTATAATAGGCCCGGAATCCAGCGCTGGTCGAATAAAGTCTGCCCGCCGGAGTCATTTCCATTGTACTCATATTAACACTGCCTGCGGTTCCTTTGCCCTTGATTCCAAACAAATTACAATATTGATAAGCCAAATAGGATAAACCTTCGCCCGTTTCTCCGCCCGGCCCATAGGAACCATAGCCTGATTCCTGAATAACCTGTGCGATTGTCACAGACGCCGGGTAACCGGTTTCATCCTGACATTTCAAAGCGCCAACGACCATTTCTTGTGTGATAAAAGACGGCAGCCCCTCAATCGGAACCGTCACGTTATATTGGATTCTGTCTCTGACCTTTGAAAACTGCTCGGAAGTCAGAAAGCTTGTTCCGATATCCGACCAACTTGCCGATACTTCCGGCACTTTAGTTTCGGTTTCTTTGGAGTTTTCCGTTTCTTTTGCACTTTCCGTTTTCCCGGAACTTTCTGTTTCCCCGGAAGTCTCCGTCTCTTTTGCACTTTCCGTTTCTTTGGAAGTCTCCGTCTCTTTTGCGCTTTCCGTTTCTTTGGATGGTTCCGTTTCTTTCGAACTTCCTGTCTCTTTAGAAACTTCTGTCTCCCTGGAGCTTTCTGTTTCTTTGGAACTTTCCGTTTCCTTTGAACTCTCTGTCTCTTTGGATGCTTCCGTCTCCCTGGAGCTTTCTGTCTCTTTGGAACTTTCTGTCTCTTTTGTGTTTTCTGTCTCTGTCACATTTCCCGTCTCTTTGGAAGGCTCTGTTTTTTCAGAAGATTCCGGTTCCGGCAAAGTTTCCTGCACTTCGGTTTCTTCCGGTACGGTTTCCCGCTCGCCGCTGATGGGATGTATTCTGGCGCCCGTCGCCGTATCCCGCAAAAAACCTGTTGTTTCATCCAAATAGATGCTTCCCTCTTCCAACATCATCCGGACACTTTCTGAAACCTCCGCCAGCTCTCCCGAATCCGGTATTCTGGCCTGTACAGATGCCTGTGCTTCCGCGCAGACAACGATGTCTTCGGCAAAGGCCATCGTTGGCTGAACCGCTAAAATTCCTGCCGTAAGAATTCCTGTGAGCAGCCGAAGGCCAGCCTTCCTGCCCCTTCTATTCATTGGCATCACCCACCTCTTCCGGTGCCAGGGTTTTCACCCGCAAAAAGAAATACAGCAGGTGGCATACCCAAACAATTGCCAGACAAATACGCCCGATAGGCACATTCTTCATTAAAATAAAACCGATTGCCATCACAACGGTCACCGTACCAACAATCGAACATTTCGTTTTCATTGTCATGGCTTTTTGATTTACAAAACTTTCAAGGTGCTTTTTATACAGCCCCGTACTTATAAACCAATCATGCAGTTTCTCGGAACTTTTTGCAAAGCAGAATACTGTCGCCATATAAAAGGGAACCGTCGGCAAAATAGGGAGTACCACTCCTATCGTTCCGAGCGCCAAACAGAGTAATCCGGCCACAAGCCACAAAATCCGAAATGGATTCTTCATCTTATCATCTTTCCTTTCTTCGTCGGCAGTTCTATTAAACTGTCAGCACAAACTTCTTTCCATCAATCTGAGTTACATCCAATTCAATACCATAGAGCGATTGAATACTCTGACGGTCAATGACATCTTCAGGACTTCCCTGAAATTCCACAAGTCCATCCTTCAAGCCAATAACCTCATGGGAAAAATAAATCGCCTGATTAATGTCGTGGAGTACCATAATAATGGTAATTCCAAATTCCTTATTCAGCTTCCGAACCAATTCCAGAATTTCAATCTGGTATCGGATATCCAAATAGGTCGTCGGCTCATCCAGAAACAAAATCTTTGTATTCTGGGCCAAAGCCATGGCAATCCATACACGCTGCCGCTGCCCGCCGGACAGGCGGCTCACTTCCCTGTCCCGGTATTCTAAAATACCGGTCACCTCCATAGCCCATTCAACAAGCCGTTCATCCTCTTCTGTTTTTCCCTGCATTGGTTTCCGGTGCGGCGTCCGCCCGAAGGCTACCAACCGTTCCACCGTAATATCATCACTGGAGGTATTGTACTGTTGAACAATGGATACCTGTCTGGCAAATTCCTTCAGACTCAGATTTTGGATGTTTTTTCCTCTCAAAAAGATTTTGCCCTTTCTGGCATATAAATTTTTTGTCATCAAAGAGAACAATGTCGATTTGCCGCAGCCATTGGCGCCCATAATCGTCGTGACCTTTCCCTCTTCGATTTTCAGAGAAACATCTTTCAGCACCTTATTCTTACCGTAAGCAAAGGAGAGTCCCCGCACTTCCATAGCGGGTTTTGCATTTTCATTAGTTTGCATATTTCTTCGACCTCCTCAGCAAAATGATAAAGAACGGGCCGCCGACCACGCTCATAATAATGGATGCGGATACTTCGTAAGGCGCCGCAATCGTCCTTCCAATGGTGTCCGCCAGCAAAAAGGTAAAGGCTCCGAACAACATGGAAAAAGGTATCAGCGCCCGGTGGTCGCTGCCCACCAGAATTCTTCCGATATGCGGTACAATCAGTCCCAGGAAACTGATGGCCCCGGCCACTGCTGTGGAAATACTGGCAAGCAGTACCGCAATAAGTGAAATCACAATCCGCATCTTATTTACATTAACGCCAAGGCTTCGTGCTGTCTTATCTTCCAATGCCAGAAGATTACATGTTCCGCAAAAAACCACTGCCAATATCAGGCCAATCACTACATAGGGAACCAGTGTCCGCACATCGTCCCAGGTTTTCATAGTTATGTTTCCGTTAACAATAGAAGCCACACCGGACATATTGCCGCCGCTCATCGAATTTAAACCGCTGGATAAGCCGGTAAACATGGCATTGACAGCCACACCGACAAGAATAATCCGCAGCGGGCTCAGTCCTCCCTTCCAGGACAAGCTGTACACAAGGAAGAAGGCCAGCACACCGCCCAGGAAAGCAAACAGCGGTGTAAAGAAAAATAATGCCGGTGCAAAGGCCGTGATTAATACGGCCACAAAACTGGCGCCGCTGGAAATACCGATGATTCCCGGGTCTGCCAGAGGATTTTTCAGCACGGCCTGGAACAGCACGCCTGATACGGCGATAGCTGCCCCGGCCAGCATAGAGATGATGATTCTTGGGAAGCGTAAATCCCAGATAGTTGCCACATTATCAATCCGTTCCACAAACAGCCCGCGCAAAAGTTCTGAAAAACTGACTTTCAGGCTGCCGATATTCACGGCTGCAAAAAACAGGATAATCAGCAGCAGGGCCATAATGATAAAGGATGCTGCGGCCCTGGCCCGCTTTTTGTTTTTTCTGGATATATCCTGGGAGAGTTCCGTATTTTCTGTTTTACTCATGTTGTCCCCCTCCTTTACTGATTTGTCTGACTTTCATATTTTTCTGTCGCATTGGAATCTTCCGCCTTTTTCTTGGCATTTTCACTGTTTTCCTTTGCCTTTTCCTCATCCTCTGCGTTTTCAGGATATAAAATCGGCTGTAATTCCTCCAATGCCTCCGGATAACGGAAGGTCGCGCTCATGCCGAATAATTCATAGGTCAGGTCATAGACCCGGCCATTTTTTACCGCCTCAAAATGCTGCCAGATGTCATTTTCCTCAAAATCCTTTTTGAACATCTCGACAACCTGGTCCGGCAGTGCATGGGCCGCACGAAGGATGATATCCGGTTCCTTTGTTTTCATATCTTCTGTATTTACTGTCAAAAATTCCTGGTCCGTCCCGGCATAAACATTTTCGCCGCCGGCCAGTTCCACCAGACTTCCCACATAGGAATTTTCTGTGGCTATGATGTAAGAGCCCGGAAGTCCCATAAGAATCATAACCTTAGGGCTTTCCTTTCCGGCATTTTTCTCTTTATACTCGTTATAAAAATCCGTAAACTCATCGACTAATGCCTGAGCTTCCTCTTCCCGTCCGAAAATCTCTCCCAATTCCTGAATGGAGCGATACATTCCCGGCACACTCCGAAGATTCAGAAATGCCCAGTCCGTATCGATAGCCTCATATTTCGGCTGCAAATCCGCCTGTAAGGATGCCGGACTTAAAATCCAATCCGGGTCCAGGGAAGCAACGATTTCCATATCCGGGCTCATGGCTCCGCCCACTGTTACGGCATCGGCATAACGCTCAGGTATTGATGAAATGGCGCTTGAACATACGCCTACCAAATCCAGATTCAATTTGTCACAGATATCTGCGGTGGCCGGAGACGTGGCGATAATTCTCGGCTCGCTCCCCATAGAAAGCACCTTTTTCTTTGCCGCCTCTACCGCCGCTTTTTCCTCCGGGTCGTCAATCTCCAATAAAGTTTCCACATTCTCCGTATTGCCGTCCTCCGATGTCTCTGCAGAATATGTATCGGCGGTATCTCCGCTTTTTTCTTTCTGATTGACACAGCCGCCAAGCAGCGATGCACTCAGGCAAAGCGCGCCGGCCATTGCCAGAATTCTAAATTTTCTATTCATCATCATCTTCACCACCGCCCCAGCGATACCAGTTTTTACGGAAGAAATATACAATCCCCGCACCGACAAAAAGAAGAATAAGACCGGCTATCGTTATTGAAATGACTAAAACAGCAATCTGCTGTCCCATAGATGTTCCGGATTCGGCAGGTGCTTCTGTCTCAACGCCCTCCGACGTGGACAGGCTCAGACCCTGGGCTTTATTTAACGTTGTTGTATCCGCAGTCTTTGTCGTATCTGAAGTTGCCGGTGCTGTGATACTACTCTGTAAAGCCGCCGCGGTTTCTTTCGGTGCCGCTTCGGTCTCAGCCGCCTTTGTTTCTTCCTGGCTGCTGCTCTGTAAGGAGGTATTGCCGGCGCTTAAAGAACTGCTGCCCGACACATTGCTGTTTCCCGAAGAAGTACTGCTATTACCGCCGTTTCCACTGGCAGTGGTACTATTTCCCTGATTTCCCGTATCTGTAGAAATCATCGTAGAATTCATATCTGTATTATTTCCTTCCACATAATTGCTCGGATAGAAATAAAAAACAACGTCCCGCTGCATCGGTTCGACATACATAGCTCCCCGGACAACACAATTCTCACTCGGTACCTGAATACAAATATCGGTTGTCGTTCCATTCGTATCTGTTCCATTGCCCGTAGCTCCGATGGCCGGTGTCATCCAATCCGAATCTCCGACATTCTGAACCCAAAAGCTATGTCCCGAAGTATAATCCATCAAACTCATGCGGATTGTCAGATAATACTCTCCCGTATCTGTGACTTCCAAAATTCCTGTAGGATAAACCGCGCCTTCAACCATTCCCTGGCCCGTTGCATAAGACGCCTCGCCGCCGGAATCTTCAATAACTCCCGTTACCGGATGCCGGTAACATGGTGTAATTGTACATGTATACACCGTGCCGCCAGTGGCATAAGCCGGGACAGCCGGAATACCGGTTCCCATGAGAAGTACCAGCGCAAATACCAGAAATCCAGTCAAAACTGTATGTCTTTTCTTTACCGTTCTCATAAACATTTCCTCTCTCCTTCAGACATTTAATTAGTAAATGCTAACCCCGGCACTAAAAAAAATCGGCTTTAAGGCACACTCCGATTTGCCCGGTTAGACACAACTACTCTCAAAATAGATATAGCATATCCCTTTTATAAATGTCAATTTCTTTTTCTGTCTTGGTCAAACGCATGCACGAATTTAGCTTTCATTTTTTCCCATAAATACGCCTTTTTTCCAGTTTTCATCGGATTTCCGGTCGATTTCATCCGCTGATAAAATTTCTCAATAACACAAAAAGAACCAAACCACAGGTTCAGTTCTTTTTCATCAAATCATAGTAAAGCTTTTATTCCTGCTCCGGTATTCCGTGGGCGACATTCCCATGACCTTCCGGAAGGCCATGGCAAACTTGCTCGGGCTGTCATATCCGACCCTTCCGGCAATTTCGGCCACGCTGGTTCCCTTTTCGCTCCGAAGCATCAGCGCCGCCTGATTCATCCGATATTGCAGAAGCCAGCCGCCGATGGACGAACCAAACACGGTTTTAAAGCATCGTTTCATTGGTGTCAGCGGTATGTCAAACTTGGCCGAAAGCAGCTCCTGGGTAAAATTTTCATCCATGTGTTCCGCAATAAATGCCTGAATTGCCTTTATCTTCTCCACCTGGCTTTTATAAAAGTACGGCTTTTCCTCCCGATTATCCGGCAGCTCCAAAGCTTCCAGATAAAGCAGTAATTCCAGAATTTTAATCTTAAAATAAGGGCGCTTGATTTTTTCAGGAACCGCATAAAGCTCTCCGAAAATATGTTCAACCGACGGCGAACCGTGAAGTACCATCGGATAAACGTCACTGCAATATTTCCTTTGAATCGCCCGCAAATCCACAGGAAAATCTTTGATTTCCTCCGGCAGACTCTTGCAGGCCCTTTCCATGTCCATAGAAATCATAGCGCCATGATAATGGGAAAGAGGCATCTCGAAACGCCCTGTATGATTCAAACGGCGGTCCAGCTTCAAATCTCCGGCCTCCACATAGGCATAGGCGCCGTCCTTAGCCGTATATTCCAGACGCCCTTCCCTGCAATGGTCGATACAGAACACTTCCCGTCCCGGATGAAATTCCGAATCATAATACCGCATATGAAAATCATTATAGGCCAGAGCAACTCCGGGAAACACTTCATAGACAGTGATACTCCCCTCGCCGGTTTCATTCCGGAACTGGTAGACGCTGCATCCGTCACTTTCCGCCAGCAAAACCGCCTGTTCACTGTCAAATACCTTTCCCAGCATCCCTTTTCCCTCCCATCGTCTTAAATACTCAACACTCTGTCACAAGTACATTTCATAAATTCTTTATCGTGAGAAACGACCAGAACAATATGGCCCTGCGCCGCCAACCGGCGTATCACCTCACTGACCTCCAGCATATGACGATAATCCAGGCCGCTGGTCGGTTCATCGAAAATAAGCAGACGTTTCCCTGAAAGAACCGCCGTCGCCACCGCCAAACGCTGTTTTTGACCGCCGGATAAGGACATGGGATGCCTGTCCTTCAATGAGAGCAAATCAAAGCTTTCCAATACCGGCCCAATCGCCACATCGTTTCCGCCGGCCGCCTGCACACATTCATTCCATACACTGTCATAAAATAGCTGATGATTGACGTCCTGCATGACCAAAAAGCTTTCCCGCCGGCGTTCTTTTACTGTCAATGGCTTTCCATCTAAAAATATCTTTCCGGCCTTCTCCTTCAAAAGTCCGCATAAAACCCGGGTCAACGTCGTCTTTCCGGTACCATTCGGCCCGGTTATCGCCAATACCTCTCCCCAAACTGCCGTAAAGGACAAATTTTCAAAAACAACCGGTTGTTTCCGATAGCCGCAGGTCAGCCCGTCAACGATTAACCCGGCGTCCATCCTTCCGGTTTCCGGCCGGACGCCCCCGGCGCCCGTCTTTCGGGCCTTTGGCAAATCGAGACTGACCGGCTCAAGGCTTCTCAGACCCATCCCGGCCCGTATATGG
>CABUAW010000073.1 GCA_902489645.1 uncultured Lachnospiraceae bacterium
CCTTAAATGACCTTAGAAATCTGGAAACATCCGTGAAAGCGACCGTCCGGGAGGGCGGACATGCTCAGGTGGCTTTGTCTTACACCCTGGGCGACGCTTATACATTAGATTACTGGAAGGATATTGCAAAACGGATTGAAGATATGGGAGCCAATTCCATCTGTATTAAAGATATGGCCGGACTTTTAGTGCCTTATGCGGCTACGGAACTTGTGACGGCGCTGAAGGAATCCACAGATTTGCCGATTCAGCTTCATACCCATTATACCAGCGGTGTAGCTTCCATGACTTATATGAAATCCGTGGAAGCAGGCTGCGATATTATTGATACGGCCATGTCTCCGCTGGCCCTGGGAACAAGCCAGCCGGCGACGGAAGTTATGGTAGAAACCTTTAAAGGCACGCCATATGATACGGGACTCGAGCAGGGGCTTTTGTCAGAAATTGCCGAATACTTCCGGCCAATCCGGGAAGAAGCGCTGGACAGCGGTCTTTTAAATCCGAAGGTTCTCGGCGTAAATATCAAAACATTACTCTATCAGGTGCCGGGCGGAATGTTATCCAATCTGGTATCCCAGTTAAAAGATGCCCATGCGGAAGATAAATATTATGAGGTGCTGGAGGAAATTCCGAGAGTCCGTAAAGATTTCGGGGAGCCGCCGCTGGTTACACCGTCCAGCCAGATTGTGGGAACCCAGGCAGTTTTGAATGTTCTTATGGGTGAGCGGTATAAGATGATTACAAAAGAAAGCAAGGCTCTCTTAAAAGGCGAATATGGTCAGACGGTTAAACCTTTTAACCCCCAGGTACAGAAAAAGGCCATTGGTGATGAAGAACCGATTACCTGCCGTCCGGCCGATTTGATTCCGAATGAGCTGGAAAGCCTTGAAAAAGAAATGGCTCAATACAAGTGCCAGGATGAGGATGTCTTATCCTATGCTTTATTCCCGCAGGTGGCAACGGAGTTTTTTAAATACCGGGAGGCCCAGAAAACAAAAATTGACGCGGAAAAAGCCGACACAAAAAATAAAGTATATCCGGTCTGATACGGGATGATTGAAAGACTGGGATAAAATATAAACAGCGGAACCAATTCTTATAAAATGGGTTCCGCTGTTTGTCGATGAAAAATAAAGATTCGACGACGGACTTTGACAGAATTCACAATGGATGTGTGATAGCATATTCTTGCGGTACATAAAAAAATATGCTACGATAAAGGAGGAAATCTATTGATTAACAGTACACAAGAACAAATGCGCAAGCCATTGATGTCAATCTTCTGAAACCAGGTGAACTGGATTTTAGTAAGATGAATGATGTTTATGTTATCTTTATTGCGCCATTTGACCTGTTTGGGAAAAACAAGTATATGTACACCTTTCGTATGCTCTGTGATGAGGTACCGGGACTGCCGATGGATGATGGTGCAGTACGGATATTTTTAAATACCCGTGGCAGCAATAATGATGAAGTATCCCAGGGGCTTGTAGAATTCCTGCATTATGCGGAAGCACCGGAGAAGTACGAAAAATCTATCGGGGATTTGCGTGTACGGAAACTTGCATCCCAAATTGAGATGCTGAAAAGCAATCAGGAAGTAGGTGTGAAGTATATGCGGCTGTGGGAAGAATTAGAGGAAGCGCGTATCGAAGGGCATGAGGAAGGCTTAAGTCAGGGGCATGAGGCCGGAGTTTTTGAATCTATTAAAAATTTGATGGAGACAATGAATTTATCTTCTGAAAGAGCAATGGAGGCTTTAAAGGTACCGGAATCAGAATATGAAAAGTATTTAAAGATGTTGGGGAAATAGGAAAATGAATATACAAAAGATAAAAGAAGCGGAACCAATCATTCGATAAATGGGTTCCGCTGTTTTTTATCTTATAGGCTTTGAAAGACGAAAGAATCAGGAATGTTCCTGAATGAATTTTTTGATATTGGACGGGTTGGCATATTTTTCCACATTTCCATCGTGAAGAACAACCAGTGTCGGAGCCTGGCGGATATTGTATTTCTGACTTAAATCCGCATGGGTTTCCGCATCAATTTTTTCAAAGTCCATATGGGCTTTTGTCAGCCAGTTATCGGCCATTTTGCAGTTTGGACAGGTTGCCGTCGTAAAAAGAAGAATCTGGTCTTTGGAAGCGGAAACTTCCTCCTGAGGCCGGGCCTCGTTATAATGGATTTCTTTTGGTTTGAGGACGGAAGCCGCAATATTGTAAACCTTTCGGTCCTTAAATTCTTTGGCTTTTCCCTCATTCCAGTTTTGTACCGGACGGTAATAACCGGTAATCCGGCTGTAAACCTCCGTATCGTTACCGCAGATTGGGCAGGTATGTTTCTCACCGTTGATATATCCGTGGTCTTTGCAAACGGAATAGGTTGGCGATAAGGTATAATATGGAAGCCGATAGTTTTCGGCGATTTTACGAACCAGATTGGCAGCCGCTTTCCAATCCGGAAGTTTTTCGCCAAGAAACGCATGAAATACTGTGCCGGAGGTATAAAGAGTCTGTAATTCGTCCTGGATATCCAACGCTTCAAAAATGTCTTCCGTATAGCCTACCGGAAGGTGGGAGCTGTTTGTGTAATACGGCATAGACGTATCGTCGCTGGCCGTAATAATATCCGGGAACTGTTCCAAATCATGTTTCGCCAGACGATAAGCTGTCGATTCGGCCGGCGTGGCTTCCAGGTTAAATAAATCACCGTAAAGCTCCTGATAGTCCGAAAGGCGTTCCCGCATATGATTTAAAACATTTTTGGTGAAACTCTGGGCCTTTTCATGGGTTAAATCCTCACGAATCCATTTCGCATTCAGACAGGCTTCATTCATGCCGAGAAGGCCGATGGTTGAAAAGTGATTTTCGAAGCTGCCCAAGTATCTCTTCGTATATGGATAGAGACCTTCGTTTAAAAGTTTGGTTACAATCGTACGTTTTGTGTTCAGGGAACGGGCGGCGATATCCATCATTTTATCCAGCCGTCGGTAAAATTCTTCTTCGTCGGAAGAAAGATAGGCGATTCGCGGCATATTGATTGTAACGACGCCGACAGAGCCGGTGCTTTCGCCGCTGCCGAAGAAGCCGCCGGATTTTTTGCGCAACTCCCTTAAATCAAGACGCAGGCGGCAGCACATGCTCCGGATATCGCTTGGGGCCATGTCACTGTTAATATAGTTGGAAAAATACGGAGTTCCGTATTTGGAAGTCATTTCAAAGAGAAGCCGGTTGTTTTCCGTATCCGACCAGTCAAAATCCTTTGTAATGGAATAGGTCGGAATCGGATACTGGAAACCGCGGCCGTTGGCGTCGCCTTCAATCATAATTTCGATGAAAGCCTTATTGACCATATCCATCTCTTTTTGACAGTCTTTATATTTGAAGTCCATCTCTTTGCCGCCGACAATGGCATTCAGTTCGGCCAAATCATCAGGAACAACCCAGTCCAGTGTGATATTGGAAAACGGCGACTGAGTTCCCCAGCGGCTTGGCGTGTTTACACCGTAGATAAAGGATTCAATACATTTTTTTACTGCGTCGTAGCTCAAATTATCCGTTTTTACAAATGGCGCCAGATAGGTATCAAAGGAAGAAAAGGCCTGAGCCCCGGCCCATTCATTTTGCATAATACCAAGGAAGTTGACCATCTGATTGCAGAGCGTTGCCAGATGCTTTGCCGGAGCGGAAGTAATCTTGCCGCTGACTCCGCCCAGACCTTCCTGAATAAGCTGTTTTAAGGACCATCCGGCGCAGTATCCGGTCAGCATGGATAAATCATGAAGATGGATGTCGGCATTCCGGTGGGCGTTGGCGATTTCTTCATCATAGATTTCAGACAGCCAGTAATTGGCTGTAATCGCTCCCGAATTACTTAAAATAAGGCCGCCGACGGAATAGGTGACAGTGGAGTTTTCCTTCACACGCCAGTCGGTGACTTTGACATAACTGTCGACAACATCCTTATAGTCAAGAATCGTGGATTTCATATTGCGGATTTTTTCGCGCTGCTTCCGGTAAAGAATATAGGCTTTAGCCACTTCGGTGTAACCGGCCTGGACAAGAACTTGCTCAACGCTGTCCTGAATGTCCTCCACCTGGATTTTGTCCCCTTTAATCTTAGGTTCAAAATCGGCGGTAACCTTTAATGTTAAAAAATCAATAATATTCGGATGATAATTTATTTCTTTAGCTTCGAAGGCACGGGTAATTGCCGTATTGATTTTGGATAAATCAAATTCAACGATTTTTCCGTCCCGTTTAATAACCTCATACATGATAAATTCCTCCCTGAAACTGAAAATAATCAAGATAATTGATATTGTATAACAAATTCTGACAGATGTCAATCGAAGAAACAATATATTGTGCTTATAATAAAAAATAATTACAATATGTAGTAATTAAAGGGCTGGAACTTATGTATGATGGAACAGAGAAAACCGGACAAAAAGATAAAAAATTAACAAAAAAGGCAAAAAAAAGTTGATAAATAGTTCGCATACGAAGAAAAATGAACATAAAAATCAAAATAAAATTGTACAATTTGCTGAAATGAGAAATGGGACTTTACAGTTTTTAATAAATATGTCATAATAAGATGCATGAGGGATATCGGTTAAAATATTAACACTAAAAGTTATTATTTGATTCCAAAAAGTAATCAATTATCACAATTCTGACCCGTCAGAGCGTGATACAAACAATGAAAATCAAACAACTAAAAGGAGAAGGACGTTATGAAAGAAGTAGTAATTGTAAGCGCATGCAGAACACCTATTGGTTCATTTGGAGGCTCTTTGAAATCTGTTTCAGCAGCAGATTTAGGCGCAATCACAGTGAAAGAAGCAATTAAAAGAGCTGGTATTGCTCCTGAGCAGGTAGAAGAAGTTGTTTACGGTAATGTATTGCAGGCTGGTCTTGGTCAGAACGTAGCTCGTCAGGTATCCATTAAAGCCGGGCTTCCTGTTGAGACAACAGCAGTAACAATCAATATCGTATGCGGTTCCGGTCTTAAAACTGTAGCTATGGCTGCACAGGCTATCAAAGCCGGCGATGCAGACATTATCGTTGCAGGCGGTACTGAGAACATGAGCCTTGCACCATATGTACTTCCAGCCGGAAGATGGGGCGCAAGAATGAACAACTCCACAATGGTTGACGCTATGGTCAACGATGGTCTGTGGGATGCTTTCAACCAGTATCATATGGGTATCACTGCTGAAAACGTTGCAGAGCAGTGGGGCATCACAAGAGAAGAACAGGATGCGTTTGCAGTTCGCAGCCAGAATCTGGCAGAAGCAGCTATTAAAGCTGGTAAATTTAAAGAAGAAATCGTTCCTGTGGAAATTCCTCAGAAGAAGGGCGACCCAGTTATCTTTGATACAGATGAATATCCAAAATTCGGTGCATCCATCGAAAAAATGTCCAAATTAAAACCTGCTTTCAAAAAAGGCGGTACAGTAACAGCAGCGAACGCTTCCGGTATCAATGACGGTGCAGCAGCATTAGTTGTAATGTCCAAAGACAAAGCAGAAGAACTCGGATTAAGCTGGTTATGTGAAATCGTTTCCTACGCTACCGGCGGTGTAGACCCAAGTATCATGGGTGTAGGACCTGTTGCTTCCTGTACAAAAGCTTTAGCTAAAGCAGATATGACAATTGACGACATCGACCTGATTGAAGCAAACGAAGCTTTTGCTGCTCAGTCTATCGCAGTTGCAAGAGACCTTAAATTTAACATGGATAAAGTTAATGTAAACGGTGGAGCTATCGCATTAGGACACCCAATTGGTGATTCCGGTGCAAGAATCCTTGTAACATTAATCCATGAAATGATTAAGAGAGACAGCAAGACTGGTTTAGCTACGCTGTGTATCGGCGGTGGCCAGGGCCAGACAATGATTATCAAGAGATAATCCTTCGTTGTCGGATGAACACTTAGAATGATAAAGCCTGTGGTATTCTGTATAAAAAGACAGAATACCGCAGGTTTTCTTTTTTCCTGTTTTGTGATATGATATATGATAAGCGTATCATAAGGAGAAAATATGAAAAAGTGCATAGTAATTGGCGGAGGCGCCGCCGGAATGTTTGCGGCAATTATGGCCGCGGCCGGGGGGATATCGGTATCTCTCTGGGAAAAGAATGAAAAACTGGGTAAAAAATTATTTATTACCGGAAAAGGCCGGTGCAATCTGACGAATGATTGTGAAACAGAAGCTCTGTTTCAAAATGTAATGACAAACAGCAAATTCCTTTACAGCGCTTTTTATCAATTTAACAGTCAGGATTTAATGAATTTTTTTGAGTCGGAAGGTCTGCGGCTGAAAACGGAGCGGGGGAATCGGGTATTTCCCGAATCGGACAAGTCCTCCGACGTGATTCGGGTACTGGAAAAAAAACTTAAACGGTTGGGGGTATCCATAGAACTGAACCGTAAGGCGAAGGAACTGATTGTTACGGACGGCGTATGTACAGGCGTGGCGGATTCGTCGGGATATAAAGAAAATGCGGATTTTGTTTTGCTTGCCACAGGCGGTTTTTCCTATGCATCCACCGGTTCGACCGGAGATGGGCATCGGATGGCGGAAGTGGTTGGACATACCTTGGCGGAGCCAAGACCGTCCCTGGTTCCGATGGAGACGGAAGAGAACTGGTGCCGGGAACTGATGGGACTTTCTCTTCGAAACGTATCTGTCATTCTCAAAAAAGGAAAGAAAAAAATCTATGAAGATTTTGGGGAAATGCTTTTTACACATTTTGGGGTCAGCGGTCCACTGATTTTAAGTGCCAGCGCCCATTGTGGGAAATTAAAGGATTTTCGGGATGTTACACTGACGATTGATTTAAAGCCGGCATTAACGCCCGAACAGATAGACGGCCGGCTTCTTCGCATGTTTGAGGAAAATAAAAATAAACAATTCCGAAACAGCCTTAGCGGTCTGCTGCCGAATAAAATGATTCCGGTAATTATCCGGTTATCGGGGATTGAACCGTATAAACAGGTCAATCTTGTATCCAGAGAGGAAAGGTGGAAACTCGGATATCTGTTAAAGCATCTGGAAATACATATCCGGGGCTTGAGAGGCTTTGACGAGGCTATTATTACCGGCGGAGGTATAAAGGTTAAGGAAGTGAATCCGGGAACGATGGAATCTAAACGTATTAAAGGCTTGTATTTTGCCGGGGAGATTCTTGATGTGGATGCTCTGACCGGAGGTTTTAATTTACAGATTGCCTGGTCAACGGCATGGCTGGCAGCAAAAAATATGTTGGAGGTTATGGAAAATGAGCTTTAATATTGCCATAGATGGTCCGGCAGGCGCCGGTAAAAGTACGATTGCACGGGCGGCGGCCCGAAGCCTTGGATTTTTGTATGTGGACACGGGAGCTATGTATCGTGCCATTGCACTTCACTTGCTTCGGAATCATGTGGAAGTGGAGCAGGCCGATAAAATTGAAGAACTTTTGGCGGATATGACGATTCGCATTGCTTATTCCGGCGGTGAACAACAGATTATTCTGAATGGTGAAAATGTGACCAGCCAGTTAAGAAAAGAGGAGGTCGGCAATATGGCCTCAAAAAGTTCGGCCAATCCGAAGGTCCGCGAAAAGCTGCTTCAGCTCCAGCGGGATATTGCCCGGGACAATGACGTTATCATGGACGGACGGGACATCGGAACCTTCGTATTGCCAAATGCGGATGTGAAGGTTTATCTGACGGCGACTGTGGAGGAACGGGCGAACCGGCGTTATCTGGAACTGAAAGAGAAGGGCATTGATGCCGATATGGCAAAAATCGAAGAGGATATCCGCACACGGGATTTTCAGGATATGAACCGGGCGATAGCGCCTTTAAAGCAGGCCGAGGATGCGGTTGTCATCGACAGTTCGCGGCTGTCCATTCCGGAAGTGATGGATAAAATTGTCGATGCGTTTCAGGAATCATTGAAATTGAAAGGATAGAGAGTTTCATGGAAGTTGTACTGGCAAAAAGCGCCGGATTTTGTCCGGGGGTAAAGCGGGCTGTCGATATGGTATATTCTTTGACAAGTGAAAACGCTTGCTCCGGGGGAGCTGCGGATGGCGGCGAACCGGTTTATACGTATGGCCCGATTATTCACAATGACGAGGTGGTCAGGGATTTGGAAGCAAAGGGGGCCAGGGTTATTCATTCCCTTGAAGCGCTGGATAATGCTGCGAAGGGAACCGTTGTCATCCGTTCCCATGGAGTTGCCCGTTCCGTTTATGAAGCCATAGAGGCCAAAGGCTTTAAGATTGCCGATGCGACCTGTCCTTTCGTCAAACGTATTCATAATATTGTGGAGGAACAGGGAAAGGAAGGCCGGGACATTATCATTATCGGAAATCCCAAACATCCGGAGGTGCAGGGAATCCGGGGCTGGTGCCTGACACCGTCGGTGGTCATACAGGATATTGACGAAGCGATGCAATTTTCGGCGGAAGGCTCGAAAAAATTGTGCATAATTTCTCAAACGACATTTAATTACAATAAATTTAAAGAATTAGTTGAAATTCTTTTCGAAAAGGGTTATGATATAAACTGTGTAAACTCGATTTGTAATGCAACGGCTGTTCGGCAGGAAGAAGCGAGGGAAATCGCATCCCATGTAGATGCGATGGTCGTCATTGGCGATAAAAACAGTTCGAACACCCAGAAGCTATACGAAATCAGTCAAAAAGAATGCGAAAATACTTACTATATACAGACACTTGTTGATTTAGACTTAACTGCTTTTGAATCTATAAGGAATGTAGGTATTACAGCCGGGGCGTCAACCCCAAATAATATTATCGAGGAGGTTCATACTGCTATGTCAGAGATGAGTTTTGAACAATTATTGGAAGCGTCTTTAAAGACAATTAGAAATGGGGAGGTCGTTGAGGGTACTGTTATCGACGTTAAAGAAGATGAAATCATCCTTAATATAGGTTACAAAGCAGACGGAATCATTACACGTAACGAATATTCGAATACAGCAAATCTTGACCTCACTACTGTAGTCAATGTGGGCGACACCATGCAGGCGAAGGTGCTGAAAGTGAATGACGGCGAAGGTCAGGTGTTGTTAACCTATAAAAGACTGCTTGCTGAAAAAGGAAACAAGAGACTGGAAGAAGCTTATAACAATAAGGAAGTGCTTACAGCCAAGGTTGTCAATGTTCTTGACGGCGGCTTGAGCGTTGTTGTTGAAGAAGCGCGTGTATTTATTCCGGCCAGCCTTGTATCCGACACATACGAAAAGAATCTTGGTAAATATGACGGACAGGAAATCAGCTTCGTTATTACAGAATTTAACCCAAGAAAACGTCGTATTATCGGTGACAGAAAACAGCTTCTCTTAGCTGAAAAGGCTCAGAAACAGAAAGAGTTATTTGAACGCATCAATATCGGTGATGTGGTTGAAGGAAAAGTTAAGAACGTTACAGATTTCGGTGCATTCATCGACCTTGGCGGTGCTGACGGCCTTCTTCATATTTCAGAGATGTCCTGGGGACGTGTGGAAAATCCGAAGAAGTTATTAAAAGTCGGCGATGATATCACTGTATTGATTAAAGACATCCAGGGTGAGAAGATTGCCCTCAGTCTTAAATTTGCTGACCAGAATCCATGGCTTACCGCTGCTGAGAAATATGCCGTAGGTAACGTGGTTGAAGGTAAGGTTGCCAGAATGACAGATTTTGGCGCATTTATCGAATTGGAGCCAGGCGTTGACGCACTGCTTCATGTTTCTCAGATTTCCAGAGAGCATGTTGAAAAACCGGCGGACGTTTTGCAGGTTGGTGAAATCATTACAGCAAAAGTTGTTGATTTCAACGAAGAAGAAAGAAAAATCAGCCTGAGCATCAAAGCTATGGAGATGCCAGCCAGAGAAGAAACCGTAGAAGAATAATTTGACGGACATATGGATGCAGGAATATACTGATTGTATGTTCCTGCATTTTTTAATCTGAGTAGAAGGTGATATTTTTATATGGATACCTTTAAACTGTTAAAACTAAAAAGTTACTTTACCCATCTTGTAGCCGGAACATTGGCCGTTCTTTTCGGCGCAGGCATTTTACAGGCAATTTTGCTGGAGATATTGAAGGAATATGACGCGGATTCAAAAGCCGCATATATTTGCGGCGCGGCGGCCTGTGTGGCCATTGTGCTGTGCGGGGTATATGAATTAACCCGGGCCTTTAATTATGAGAAGCGTATATTAAAAACGTTGGAACCGGGAGAACGCAGAGAATTTATTGCGGAATTATCCGGAAATATTGAAATGTCCATTCCGGGTCAGGTTGTGATGACCAGACATTATCTGTTGGTACCGGTTTATGGCGGCGGTTCAGTCCGGGTACTTGCGAGAAATCGTATCATCGGATGTTTTCAGGCCGACGCCCGCCAGGAAGAAGCGGCCACGGAAGTTCAGATGGTGGTCTATGATACGGATTTTAGGGCGGTAAGCGTAGATATCCGTGGAAAGGGCAGCTCAGAAGCGGCGGCAAAGCTTTATGAGAAAATTTGTGCGGATATGCCCTGGATTTTCCATGAAGATTACGACAGCTTCCTGGACCAGTCGCGTAAAAGCGGCTATCGCAGAAAGCTGATTAAGCAGATGCGGGATGCACGGATGCGTTATGAGAGCGGATATGACAGCGAATCAGAGGCTGAGGAGGAGCTTGAGGCTATGTCTCAGGATGTTCAGGAACGTCTGAATCCGGAGTCCTTTTTAAAAGGTTTTTCAT
>CABUAW010000074.1 GCA_902489645.1 uncultured Lachnospiraceae bacterium
TGATGCGGATGTTTTCAAAGGAACTGCTGGAGATGGACCGGAACACGGTAAAACTCATGATTGACGAGATGAAGGAAGAAATTGACAGGAAGACAAAGAAACTTCTAAAACAGGAGCAGACGATTGAAGAACAGGCCAGAAATCTTATGGAGAAGGATAAAGAGCTGGAAACTGTAAAACGTCGGATGGCTGAACTCGAAAAAAGATTAGCGGAGAAATGAGAAAATGAATATACGAAAGATAAAGCGGCGGAATCAACGATGGATAAAGTTGATTCCGCTTGTTTTGACTCTGTTTACCTGTGATTATAGCGGCAGGAGCCGTGTGACGGTGCGGTGCGGTAAGGCGGAAAAATAAATCACGTTGCTATTCGTGAAAAGTATTGTTATAATAAAACCGAATGAAACATATGTGGGATGGAGATAAAATGGATAGAAAAAACATATTATTAATTGGTTTTATGGGGACCGGAAAGTCAACGGTTTCCGCACGGTTGAAGAAACGTCTGGATATGAAAGAAATAGATACGGACGCGCTTATCGTGGAACGGGAAGGCATGAGTATTTCCGATATTTTTGCGCAAAAAGGTGAGGAAGCCTTTCGGAATATGGAGACAGAGCTTCTGAGAGAATTGAAATCCGAGCATAATTTGATTGTTTCCTGCGGCGGAGGCATGGCTCTTCGGGAGACGAATACGGCCATCATGAAAGCGGCAGGGACGGTGGTATGGCTTACGGCGGAGCCGGAAACGATTCTGGAACGGGTAAAGAATGACGACAGCCGCCCGCTGTTAAGAGGTCATAAAAATACGGCCTTTATCGGAGAACTGCTGGAAAAACGCCGGCCGAAATATGCGGCGGCCGCAGACATTGCCGTGGCTACCGACCATCGCAGCATAGACGATATTTGCGATGAAATCTGTGATAAAATACAGAAAGCCTGAATTTTAAAAAGCACAGCGAAAGGTTTTGTCCTCTCGGCTGTGCTTTTTACTTGTTTACCGTGTAAAGTATTTTTCTTTAATAATATCCACCGGCATTTCCCTGCCTGTCCAGAGGGTGAAAGCGGCTGCTCCCTGGTAGAGAAGCATGTAAAGACCATTAAAGGTCTGACAGCCGTGTTCACGGGCGAGACGAAGCAGCTTGGTTTCTTCCGGGTTATAGATGACGTCGGAAACAATCAGGTCCGGGCGGAACATGGACATTTCTGAAATCAGACAGCCGTCCGTGTTCGGGCTCATGCCGACGGAAGTGCCGTTAGTTAAAATATGACTGGATTCGACGGCGGTTTTAAGGGCGGAAGTATCTGCCAGGTCATTGAGGGTGACTTTACAGTCGGTGCGTGCGTTGATTTTATCAACGAGGGCCTGGAGACGAGGGAAAAACTGGTCTTTGATATTAAAGACATGAATCTCCTTTAAGCCGTCCAGGGCCGCCTGAACGCAAATGGCCGTGGCTGCACCGCCGCCGCCAAGGAGTGTCATCGTCTTTCCCGTCAGGTCAAATCCGGCGTCTTTGGCCGCCTGCATATATCCGATGCCGTCGGTGGTATGTCCGGTGAGGACGCCGTTGTCGTTGACGACCGTATTGACTGCGCCGATGATTTCTGCGGCGGGGGACAATTTGTCGCAGTATTCCGCCATCAGATTTTTATCCGGCATGGTCAGATTAAAGCCGCGGACGCCGAGGACCTTCAGGCCGTCAACGGCTGTTTTCAGGTTTTCGGTTCCCACGTCAAAGGCCAGATAGGCATAATCTAAACCGAGCTGGCGGAAGGATTCGTTGTGCATCATTGGCGAAATGCTGTGAGCGACCGGACTTCCCAAAAGACCGGTCAGGACAGTATGTCCGGTAATTCTTGATTCCATAATTGTTCTCCTTTATCTGATTTATCTAAAGCTTGCTATTCCATAAAATTAATATTAAAATAAAAAAGACAGAATGTCAATTTGGAGGTTTATATGGAGACAGTATATATAAGAAAATTGGCGATTGGCGCGGGAAGGCCGAAAATATGCGTTCCCATCTGCGGAAGCCGCCGGGCAGAGATTCTGACGGAGGCGGAGCGTGTTCAAAGACTTCCTGCAGATTTGATAGAATGGCGGATAGATTGGTATGACGATGTATTTGATAAGACGTGTCTGAAAGAGATGCTTGAGGCGCTGAGGGAGAAGCTTGGCGACAGACCGCTGTTAGTCACCTTTCGTTCCATTCAGGAGGGCGGAGAAAAGCCGGTGCGCCCGGAACAATATCTGGAAATTGGCCGGACTGTTTGTGAATCCGGTAAGGCGGATGCTTTGGATGTGGAATTATTCATGGATGGCAAAGTAACGAAAGAAATCATAGACATGGCCCATGACCGGGGAATGACTGTCGTTGGTTCCAATCATGATTTTATTAAAACACCGGAGAAGGACGAGATGACCCGCCGGCTGATTTTAATGGATGAGATGGGGGCGGATATATTAAAGATTGCGGTTATGCCAAAGGAGAAAGCCGACGTTCTGGAGCTTTTGACGGCCACAGAAGAGATGGGACGGCTTTATACGGAAAAACCGGTAGTCACCATGTCGATGGGGGCCATGGGGCTTATCAGCCGTCTGGCCGGGGAAACCTTTGGCTCGGCGATTACCTTTGGAGCCGGAACGAAGGCTTCCGCGCCGGGGCAGATGCCGGCGGAGCAGTTGAAAAAGGTGCTGGATGCGATTCATGAGAGTATGGCGTAATGTTCATCATGGCGGTAAGCGCCGGGATGGCGCTGCGGCTTCAAGTAAGAGGGAAGAAGATATGATAGATTTTTCCGTAAATGTAACGCCGCTTGGAATTCCTGAAAATATCCGGCAGGCCATGGAGGAAAGTCTGTCCAGGGCCGGATGGTATCCGGATGACAGTAAAAGAAAGTTAAAAGAAGCGTTGGGCGGGAAATACAATCTGCCTGTGGGAAATATTTGTGTGGGAAACGGGGCGTCGGATTTGATTTTTCGGACTGTTTTTGCGCTGAGACCAAAGACGGCGCTTATTCTGGCGCCGACCTTTGCCGAATATGAGGCGGCCCTGCGGTGTGTGGATGCCCGAATGGATTATTACAAAATAAACCATGAAAATTTTCAGGTAATGGCCGATTTGTGTGCGCAGATTCAGTTCGGGACGGATATTGTGTTTTTATGTAACCCCAATAATCCTACCGGGCTTTTAATGCCAAAGGATTTTTTGATGTCTGTGCTGAAACGCTGTGCGACAACGGATACGTGGCTGGTGGTGGATGAATGTTTCCTGGAGTTTGTGCGTTATGGGGAGCGCTATTCGCTCATAGATGTGCTGACGGCGTATCCGAAGCTTCTCATATTAAAATCTTTTACAAAAATGTTCGGTATCGCCGGACTGCGTTTAGGATATTTATTGTGCGGTCAGAGCGGTTTTGGAGATATTGTGGACAGGTTTGGCTGCGACTGGAATGTCAATTGTGTGGCGGAGGCTGCGGGGCTTGCCGCGCTGAAATCGGCGGATTATGAAAAGAAAGTGCTTGATTATGTGGAGAAAGAGCGGGAATGGCTGTATGGGGAGCTTACCCGGATGGGCTTAAAAACCGTGCATGGACAGGCCAATTATCTGCTTTTTGAAGCGCCGGAGGCGGATGGCCGGCCGGCTCTGGGAGACTGGCTGCTTCATCAGGGAATGATGCTCCGCTGCTGTGATGATTATATAAATTTAAATGAAAACTTTTATCGAATAGGGGTAAATACCCGTGAAGCAAATGAAAAATTGATAGAAAAGATTGGAGAGTGGCTGGAATGAAATTAATTTCCTGGAATGTCAACGGCCTGCGGGCCGTGGTAGGCAAAGGTTTTGTGGATATATTTAATGCATTGGATGCGGACGTATTTTGTCTGCAGGAGACGAAGCTTCAGGCCGGACAGATTGAACTGGAACTGCCGGGGTATGAGCAGTATTGGAACTATGCGGAGCGGAAAGGTTATTCGGGAACCGCTGTATTTACAAGGGTAAAACCTTTAAATGTCACTTACGGACTGGGTATTGAAGCGCATGACACAGAAGGTCGTGTGATTACCGTAGAATATGATACATTTTATCTGATAACGGTATACACGCCAAATTCAAAGGACGGCCTGGCACGGCTGCCTTACCGGATGGAATGGGAGGACGCTTTCCGGGCTTATCTTAAAGAACTGGAAAAAACAAAACCCGTCGTTGTCTGCGGCGATATGAATGTGGCCCATGAGGAAATTGATTTGAAAAATCCGAAAACAAACCGGAAAAATGCGGGCTTTTCCGATGAAGAGCGGGCAAAGATGACGGAGCTGTTAAATGCGGGATTTATTGACACCTTCCGCTATTTTTACCCGGATAAAACAGGGGAATATTCCTGGTGGTCCTATCGGTTCAACGCCCGGAAGAATAATGCGGGATGGCGTATCGACTACTTTCTGACTTCGGAGATATTAAAGGATAAGCTTCAAAGCGCGTCCATCCATCAGGAAATTTATGGCTCGGACCATTGCCCGGTGGAGCTGGAACTGGACGTTTAGAAAGGCGGATGCATGAAAGCAAAGGTTATTATGGTTCAGGGAACCATGTCCAATTCGGGGAAAAGCTTTATTACTGCCGGATTGTGCCGGGTATTTGCTCAGGACGGCTATCGGACGGCGCCGTTTAAATCCCAGAACATGGCGCTGAATTCATATATTACAAGGGATGGTCTGGAAATGGGCCGGGCCCAGGTGATGCAGGCGGAGGCGGCCGGTGTGGAGCCGACGGCGGATATGAATCCGATTCTTCTGAAACCGACAAGCCATACGGGTTCTCAGGTCATTGTAAATGGAAAGGTTCGGGGACAGATGAAGGCGATGGATTATTTCCGGCATAAAACAGAGCTGATTCCCGATATTATGGCGGCCTACGAAAGACTTTCAAAACAGTATGATATTATTGTCATTGAAGGGGCCGGAAGTCCGGCAGAAATCAATTTAAAAGAGAATGACATTGTCAATATGGGACTGGCCAAAATGGTGGATGCTCCGGTGCTTCTTGTCGGAGATATCGACCGGGGCGGCGTTTTTGCTTCCCTGTATGGGACGGTGAAGCTTCTGGAGGCGGAAGAACAGTCGCGGATTCGGGGGCTCATTATTAATAAATTCCGGGGAGACCCGGACATTTTGAAACCGGGAGTTCGGATGATGGAGGAACTGGTGCATATTCCTGTGGTTGGTGTGGTTCCCATGGAAAAAATAGACATTGACGATGAGGACAGTCTTTCCGAGCATTTACTGGCGGAAGAAATGACCGGAGGCCTGGATGTGGCGGTCATTCGGCTGCCTCATATTTCAAACTTTACGGATTTTACACCCTTTGAGCGGTTGAAGGGCGTATCCCTGCGTTATGTGGACAGGGCTTCAAAATTGGGAAATCCCCGCCTGATTTTACTTCCGGGAACGAAAAATACGATGGCCGATTTGCGGTGGATGCGGAATAATGGACTGGAAGAACGGATTATACGTCTTTCGCGGGAGGGAATTTCCGTCATGGGTGTCTGTGGCGGATATCAGATGATGGGAAATATTTTGTCGGACCCGGAAGGCGTGGAGGACGGCGGCGAGATGGCCGGTATGGGACTGCTTCCTGTCCGTACAATTTTTTGCAGGGAAAAAACCCGCACACGGATTTGCGGGCGGGTTATTGACGGACGTCTGAAAGACTGCTCTGTCGAAGGCTACGAAATCCATATGGGAGACAGCCGGATGGAAGGCTGGAATGACGGCGTGGATGAGAAAGCGTCGCAGCTTTCCGAAAATAGGGAATCTACCGGAGGGCCCGGAGCGTTTTCACCGTGGATAAGGCTGGCCGACGGGCGGCTGGATGGTGTGATAAACAGGGATGAAACAGTGATGGGAACCTATCTGCATGGAATTTTTGATACGGGGGATTTTCTGACACGCCTCATCGCGCCGTTGGTGGGAGAGCAGGACGTGAACGGCCAAAATTTTGGACCTGTCCCGGATATGAAAGCCTATAAAGAAGCAGAATATGATAAACTGGCGGATTTGGTGCGAAAATCGCTGGATATGGAGAAAATATATCAGATGATAGGAGGAAGACCGGATGTTTAAAATGTTTTATCCGGACGCCTGGGTGGCGTCCACCTACGATATTCCCTTTGAAAAACTCTATAAAAAGGGATACCGGGGAATTATTTTTGATATCGACAATACATTAGTGCCCCATGGAGCGCCGGCGGATGAACGGGCGGAGAAATTATTTGAACGCTTAAAAGAAATCGGATTTGCCTGTGCTTTAATTTCAAATAATAAGGGACCAAGGGTTCAGATGTTCAATGAAAATATTCATGCGTATACGGTGTGCGATGCCCATAAACCGAGGCCGGAAAATTATTTAAAGGCGGCGGCGTTGATGGACGTACCGAAGGAACAGGTTCTTTTTGTCGGCGACCAGATATTTACGGATATTTGGGGAGCGCGTCTGGCGGGAATTTACAGTATTCTTGTTCAGCCGATTCATCCGAAAGAGGAAATTCAGATTGTATTTAAACGAAAACTGGAGAAAATTGTTTTACATTTTTATAAAAAGAAACGTCAGCGAGAAAAAAACAGTTGAAAAATTGCGGGAAGTTATTTATACTGGAATAAGTTATTTATGCAATATTTTTAAGGAGGATTTCAAGCATGGTATC
The DNA here is from genome assembly GCA_902489645.1 of uncultured Lachnospiraceae bacterium. GTDB lineage: Bacteria > Bacillota > Clostridia > Lachnospirales > Lachnospiraceae > Frisingicoccus. The sequence continues at coordinate 6,706 of CABUAW010000074.1, forward strand.
AGCAGGTGATTTTAGAAACGGCTTGACGATTGAATATGAGGGAAATGTTTATCAGATTATTGAATTCCAGCATGTAAAACCTGGAAAGGGCGCGGCTTTTGTACGTACAAAATTAAAAAATATTAAGAGTGGCGGTGTTGTTGAAAAAACTTTCCGTCCAACTGAAAAATGTCCTCAGGCACATATTGAAAGAAAAGATATGCAGTATCTTTACAGCGATGGGGACTTATATCACTTTATGGACGTAGAAACCTATGACCAGATTGCATTAAGCGATGACCAGGTTGGCGATACATTAAAATTTGTTAAGGAAAATGAAATGGTTAAAATTCTTTCCCACAACAACGAAGTATTCGCTATGGAGCCGCCGTTATTTGTAGAGCTTGAGATTACAGAAACAGAACCTGGATTCAAAGGCGATACATCGACAGGCGCTACAAAACCGGCAACTGTTGAGACAGGTGCTTTAGTTTACGTGCCATTATTTGTTGAGATTGGCGACGTTATCAAAATTGATACACGTACAGGAGAATATTTATCCAGAGTATAATGGATGGATAGTGGACAGGACGATAAAACCCCGCAAGTCGATGCGGGGTTTTTCTTTCCGCAGCCGGGGAAAAGACACAGATTTATCAGACAGGAAGGTGGAGCAGATATGTATCAGGCAGGTTTAGTACTTGAAGGCGGCTCGACGCGGGGGATATTTACCGCGGGCGTGCTGGATTTTCTTTTGGAAAAAAATGTGGAATTTTCGTATATTGTGGGCGTTTCGGCGGGGAGCTGCAATGCGGTGGATTTTGTGTCCAAACAGTTTGACAGGACGCGTCAGTGTCTGATGCCGGAGAAAGAAAATGATTATATGACGCCGAAGGCCATTTTAAAAAAGCGGAGTATTTTTGATATGGATATGATTTTTGATAAATATCCGAATGGAATATACCCATTTGATTTTGATACCTATTTTGCCTCGGATTCCCTGTGTGAAATCGTGGCCACCAATGCCCGGACCGGTCAGGCCGAATATCTTACGGAAAACGGCGAAAAGGAACGTCTGATGAAGATTTGCCGGGCTTCCTGCAGTATGCCGATGGTTACTCCGATGGTCCGCCTTGGGGACGATATGTATGTCGATGGCGGCGTGGCGGATTCTATTCCTTTGGAGCATACGTTGAAGAAGGGATATGATAAAATATTTGTTGTTCTGACACGAAATAAGGATTACCGGAAAGCGCCGTCGCCGCGGGTAGATAAAATATGGCGCCGTTATTTTCGGAAATATCCGAAATTGGCCCAGGCTTTGGAAATGAGGTATGCCCTTTATAACCGTCAGATGGATTTGGTGGAGCAGCTTGAGGAAGAAGGCAAAATCTTTGTCATTCGCCCGGAGATTAAGACGATATCCAGGACAGAGCATAACAGGGAGAGATTGATGGAATTTTACCGTCACGGGTATATTCAGATGATGAAACAGTATGACGAATTGGTGAAATATCTGGAACACTGAGCAGAGATAAAAAGAGGGAAAATTATGGATTTTTATGGAACTTTGGGACCGGCCTGCGGCCTTCATCCGGTATTGTCACGGATGTATGAGGCGGGAATGACCGGCGTCCGTCTGAATTTGTCCCATGGCATGTTAAAGGACCATGCAAATTGGCTGTATGTGGCCATTTCGGCGGCGAAATCCCTGGGAAAAGAAACCAAAATTTTAATTGATTTACAGGGGCCGGAGCTGCGAGTTGGAAATTTTTCGGGAGAAAGAAAGCTGAAAACGGACAGCGATGTGATTTTTGGACAGCGTGGGATTCCTGTGCCGGACATATTGTTCGGTCAGGGAAAAAAGGGCATGCATCTGCTGCTGGATGACGGAAAAATCGAAGCGGAAGTTTTAGAGTGCAGTGGAAATCAGATGTTAGCAAAGATTCTTCGGGGCGGTATTTTAAAGCCGAGAAAAAGTATTGCAGTTCCGGGAGAGATAATTGAAACACCGACATTGACCACTCAGGATTTGGAAAATATCAGGGTTGCCCGGCAATATGGAGTGACCGGAGTGATGCTGCCTTTTGTGCGCAGCGTGGAGGATTTGAAATGTCTCCGTCGGGAACTGGAGAAAAGCTGTGGAGAGAATATAAAAATTTTTGCCAAGATTGAAAACAGGCAGGGTGTGGAAGCATTGGATTCCTTTATGCCGCTGGCGGACGAAATCGTTATTGCCAGAGGGGATTTGGGAAATGCTATGCCCCTATGGGAGCTTCCGGCGGTGCAAAAATGTATTGGAGCAAAGTGCCGCCGTGCCGGAAAGCCTTTTATGGTAGTGACCCAGATGCTGGATTCCATGGAACATCGGTCGGTGCCAACCCGGGCCGAGGTTTCGGATATTTATAATGCGGCGCTGGAGGGCGCCTCATCTCTGATGCTTACCGGAGAAACGGCCATCGGAGAGTTCCCGGCCGAGGCGATGTTTTATCTGGTGAAAACGGCGCAAAGCTGTTTAGAAAGATATCCGGCCGGAAAGAATTAAGAATACGTTCTATTGACAAAATAAATGGAATTAAAGTAATATATTAAGTAGGAAATTATTCGATATTGGGGAAGGTATATCGAGTGAAAGGGGAAGAATATGGGGCATGAATATTGGCATTATTTCGCATAACAATAAAAAAGAACTCATTGAAAATTTTTGCATTGCATATAAAAAAATTTTGAATAAACATACATTATACGCAACAGGTGTTACCGGTCGTCGGATTGAAGAGGCGACGAATCTGAAGGTGAATAAATTTTTGCCGGGAAGTGTCGGCGGTGACCGCCAGTTTATGGAGATGATTGAGGATAACCGGATGGATATGGTCATTTTCTTTTATAATCCGTCGATGGCGGCAACGGAAAAACCGGATATCTATGCGATGATGAACCTGTGCGACGCTTACTGTATTCCTATGGCGACGAATATTGCGACGGCGGAGGCTCTGATTATGGGGCTGGAGCATGGAGATTTGGAGTGGCGCGCACATTAGGAAAAATATGTAAAATAATACGTAAAGAGAGTCAAAAGGGAGAGAACATTAATGATAGAGATTCGGCGGATTCCTCTGGAGGGAGCGAAAAATATCCGTGATTTTGGCGGATTTCCGACAAAAGACGGCAGATATATCAAGCCGCATCGTTTGCTTCGAAGCTGCGAGCTTTACGTGACGACAGCGGAGGACAGAAAGGTATTAACTGAAACCTATGGCTTAAAAAAAGTCCTGGATTTTAGAACTGTAAAAGAGAGGGAAGAACATCCGGACCCGGTTATGGACGGGGTTGTGAATCTGCATATGCCGGTGCTGGACGAGAAAGCCCTGGGAGTGACGCGGGAAGGTCAGGATGGAGATTTTATGAACCAACTGGCGGCGTCTGTACTGCAGCCGGACTTTGATACGACCCGGTACATGGCGGATATTTATGAAAAAATTATCCTTGGGGATAATGCGTCCAGGCAGTATGGCCGGATGTTTGACGAACTGCTGTCACAGGAGGAAGGAGCGACGCTCTGGCACTGTACGGCGGGAAAGGACAGGGCCGGGATTGCCTCTATCCTCGTACTGAGCGCCCTGGGTGTTCCTGAGGATGTGATTGAGGCCGATTATTTT
>CABUAW010000075.1 GCA_902489645.1 uncultured Lachnospiraceae bacterium
CCGCCATAATGTATAAATCATATCGACGAAATACGTCCATTTCTTACTTGTCAAAAAAAGCCCGACTGCCGCCGGGCGTCTTTCTATCCACGAGTATGAACTATCAAATCATCTAAATACCGCTTGTAATTCATCTACACCTGTCCGCGCCTTTTGCGGACAGGTGTATTTTGTATTTTCTCAAACTTTTTTTGAGAAAAATACCGCAGTTTCCGGCTTTTCTAAAATCCTTGGTGTTGAGGGGTTACGAAAGGGGAAGTCATCACCCGCTTTCGCGGTTGCGAAAGGAGGTGAAACCATGAACGAGCCTATTCGTACCCAGTGGCAAATCCGGTGTGCGTTTAACGGTTTTTGCAAGCGGACGTTGAAAAATGAAGCTATCAACGCCCACAGGGACACGCGGCGGCGACAGATACATGAAGTTAGTTTTTCGGACTTGACCCCGCAGGAGGAAAATCAGCTCTATACCTACGACACATATTTTGCAAATGATGAAGTTGAAAAATCCTTTTGTGTGGCAGGAAAGGAAATTACCGCAAAACTGCTTGCCGACGCCCTGCACAGCTTGCCGGACGAGAAGCGCGAAGCCGTATTACTGTATTACTTCTTTGATATGAATGACGCGGAGATTGCAAAACTCCGCGACGTTCCGAGAAGTACAGTACAGTATCGGCGGACAAGCTCTTTTGAATTGTTAAAACGCTATTTGGAGGAACACGCCTATGGAAAAAATGATTGGTAGCACCGAACAGGACGAGCGCGGCTTAATGCCTTACCCGGTAATCATAGCCGCAGCAAAGGGCGACCCGGAAGCCATGCAGATTGTCGTACATCATTATGACAGCTACATAGCCACCTTATCAATGCGGAAGCTCCGTGACGAACGCGGGAACACCTACTACGGCATTGACGAGGACATACGCGACCGCTTGCGGTCAAAGCTCATGCGGGCTGTCCTTTCATTCAAGGTCTGATGTGACATACAGGCAGCGTACCCCTTTCCGCAGCCTGTATCTTTCTGGCCTAGTTCTGCACCTTGACAAAGAAAGCGACGCAAGAGAACGGCGGCGCAGCATAGGGCAAATCAGATACATTCGATATATGGGGAGCCGTTGGGCTGATACGCGACGACGAAAGGAGGGATAAGACCGAGCGAGAAATATCAGCGTTCCATAGCAGACATTGGCACGTCTGCCGCCACAATCCATATATCGGTATAATGATACTCCCTTATCGCCATAGTCCGAGCGTTAGAAGCGTCGCAGGCAATGGGTAGGGCTGCATGAGAACCATGCGGGGGTGAAATTCCCGTGGAGCTTGCCGGAGCCGTCTGATTAAAGCCCCTTTTATATTGTAATAGTGGACTTGCCTCTATTCATATAGTGTATTAGCCATTCTTTGAAAGGGGGCTAATTATGGCAAATACTGAAAATCCTAAAACCATTTGTAAGAGTGTTTTCAAAAGCGGCGAAAACACGACTTCAACGAGCCAGTTCACAAAAAAGTGGATTGAGCTTATCAATAAGTTAGAAAAAAATAAAGGAATAACCGCAGTACGGCGATAATGACAAGCACTCTCTGGTATGGTATAATCATATTGAGGGTGCTTGTTCCTATCTCTAAGGAGATATGAACATGAAAGTAGCTATTTATTGCCGCTTATCCGAAGAAGATAGAAACAAGCAATTTGAAACCGACGACAGCAACAGCATACAAAACCAAAAGGCTATGTTGCTGCAATATGCTATGGAACAGGGGTGGGAACTTTACAACATTTACAGCGACGACGACTATACCGGTTCTGACAGGCGACGCCCGGAGTTTAACCGATTATTGAAAGACGCAGAGCAACACAAGTTTGATATTATCCTCTGCAAAACACAATCACGTTTTACCCGCGAATTAGAGTTAGTTGAAAAGTATATACATGGGCTATTCCCTATTTGGGGTATCCGTTTCATCAGTATTGTTGACAATGCAGATACCGCAAACAAGGGCAACAAGAAATCCCGGCAAATCAACGGACTTGTAAACGAGTGGTATTTAGAGGATATGTCCGAAAATATCCGCAGCGTCTTAACCAATAGACGGGAAAACGGTTTTCACATCGGCGCTTTTGCCCTTTACGGTTATAAGAAAGATCCTGACCAAAAAGGACACTTGATAATCGACGAAGAAGCCGCAGCCGTTGTCCGAGAAGTATTTACCCTGTTTTCACAAGGTTACGGAAAAACCGCTATCGCCCGTATGCTCAATGATAGGGGCATACCAAATCCAACTGAATATAAGCGTCTGCAAGGACTAAGGTATCAGCAGCCGAAAACCAAAAACAGCACACTTTGGAAATACTTTGCTATCTCCGATATGCTGATAAATGAAATCTATATCGGCAATATGGTACAAGGTAAATATGGTAGTGTTTCCTATAAGACAAAGCAAAATAAGCCACGGCCTAAAAGTGAGTGGTATCGCGTCGAGGGAACGCATGAAGCTATTATTGACCGTGAGCTATGGGATAAAGTACAGGCGTTAATCGCACAAAGGGCAAAGCCTTTTGATGTTGGTACAATCGGTTTATTTGCAAGAAAAGCCCGTTGTGCAAATTGCGGATATACCATGCGCTCATCAAAAACCTCTCCCCAGCGTGGCGGCAGGCACTATTTACAATGCTCTAACCGCCATGTAGCAAAAGACGCTTGTATCGGCTCCTTTATCTCTGTTGATAAATTGGAACAGCTTGTTATTGCAGAGCTTAACCGATTATCAGCCGAGTACCTTGACAAAGACGAGTTAGAACAGAACATTGAGTTTTGTGATAACCTGCAAGGACAGAAAGCCCGCCTGCTTTCTGACATTACAACCTATCAAAAAAAGGTTGCAGAGTATTCAAAGGGTATTCGGGAGCTTTACATGGATAAGGTAAAGGGCTTAATTTCCGAAAGCGATTATGTGGAAATGTCTAAGGATTTTACCACAGAGCGCGACCGCTTGGAGCGAGTTATCGCTGACGGGGAAAAGCAGTTATCCGAAATCGAAGAAAAAATTGCGGCGGGGGACAATCGCCGCGAACTAATTGAACAATATACCAACTTGGAACATCTTACCCGCGAAATCGTGGAAACGCTGATTGATTATATATCTGTTGGCAAACGTATTCCGGGAACAAGGGACGTTCCGATTGAAATTCACTGGAACTTTTAATCAAAAGTTGTTCTTATATGATTGCAGCAGAACAGAAGGCCCGCACAACTTATGACAACATTCTCCGTCTCGTCAAAGACCCGGAAGTAGCCGACCCAATCCGTTTTCTCCGCGCCCGTGAAATCGTCCACTTCCAGCGTTTTGGCGAGACACTCCGCATTTTACAGGAACAGTTGGATTCCAAAAACTTCTATGCCTTTAATCCTTCCTTTGATGCGCCGACCACATGTCCGCCATGCGCAAAATAAATCGATAAAAACGCCGCCGCTTCACAGCTCTTTAATGAGCTATGGAGCAGCGGCTTTCCATATTTACAGGCCTGCAATAAGCAGACAGAGGGGAAAGGTCAAAATACACAGGAACGTTGAAACGGTAAAAATTTCTGTTGCATAATCGCTGTCTCTGTGGTAAATAATCGACAAGGTGATTGTCATAGAAGCCACCGGGCAGGATGCGGCAATCGCCGCTATCATCCGTATGGATTCCTCAACGGGAAGCGCCCGTAAAACCAGGCAAAATATCCCGGCAGACAAAATCTGGCGCAGGAATACAACCCAAAACAGCCGCCGCTTACCCAACAAACGTTTAAAATCAATCCTGGCAACGATAGCTCCCGAAAGAATCATCGCCAGCGGCGTATTCATCGACGCAATGGCGTTCATGGCAAAAGCTGCGCTTTCAAACACCCGAATCTGGAATATAAAAGATAAAAGCCCCAAAATCAATGCAATTAAACTGGGATTCACTAATTTACCCGGCCGGAATCCTTTGTCTTCCAGCAGCATAATACCGTGGCTCCACACAAACAGATTATAAACAGCTATAAAAACCGCCATATAAATGACGCCTGTATTTCCGAGCAGGGCCTCCGCCAAAGGTAGCCCCATGTATCCAAAATTGGCATAGGTCACCGCAAATCTTTCGACAGCCAGGTCATATCCCGGTTTCCGGCGAAGAAATACCTGACTAACCCCTATCGCAAGTATAAATACAAAAAAGGCCAAGATAAGAAGTATCCCCATATGAATCAACAACATCTGGTCATAATCCATCTGAAAGGACATAAAAATGACCATCGGACTGACAATCTGGGTACTCAGACGGGAAAACTTTTCTTTCGAATTATCATCGATAATACCGGATTTCCAGCAAACTATCCCGACAAGCATCATAAGAAATATGGAAATAATCTTACCCAATACCGTAGATACTATCATATAAATCTTTGCCCTCGCTGTCTCGGCTGCCGGTCTGTCAAATTTCCTTCCGCATCAAAGGGCAATGGCTCCGGCCCTGAGAGGATTTCCACCGTTTCCGGTAAATTTTCTGCCAGCGCTTCGGAAATCCACATATATTCGACAAACTGGCTGTTAAAAATCCGTATAATTTTCGGGTAAAGCATGTCCGCCTGGATACAGGTTTTCAGGCAAAACTGTATGGCCTCTTTATCATTTTTCATCACACAGGGAATTCTGGAACCATTAAGATTTTTGCATGTCATTGCATTAATGTACATCATATTCACATCAAGCTGATTAAAAATCCGGGTGGTGATAACGCTGGCCATCCCCGTTCCCATCCCATTTCCATGGGTTTCCGGCGATAAATCCAGCAAGCATATGCGCTCCGCATGAAGTCCGCCGCTGGCAAAAGGCGTGGCAAAGGTTCCGGTGACATTCGGGTCCATCCCGTCGCCGCTGAAATTCTTGCCAATTTCATCCACAATGAGGACGTCGCAGGACGGCAATAAAATCCGTGGCATATGCTGCTCGGCCTCTTTTAATAATTCCGGTTCCATCCGCTCAATATCCGCCTTATCCATCACCTTAATTTTTCTTGTCTCATCAAAGGCATTTTCAATAATCCCTACACCGCATAACACATGAGCATATTTAAGAACCGCGCTTCCGAATGTCTGAACATTGTACGCCATCCGCTGAAATCCCTGTGCATGGCACACCGACGCTCCATACTGCTTTCCCAGGCCAATCGCCATCATTTTCATAATGCCGCTCTGATAAGAACCGCGGAAAGCCGTATGGGGTTTAATCCGTCCGACCACAATAATGCCGTCCGCTTCCGCGGCCAGCCGGTCAATATAAACCTCCCGTCCATCGACAGTCTTGCCGATTCTTTTCACATCCATAGATGAGCAAATCGGACAGCCCATCCGTTCCTCCGTAATCCCATAGCCGCTCAAAAGCGCTCGCTGCCCTTCGGCTGTCGCTCCGCCATGGCTTCCCATCGCCGGAATAATAAAAGGAACGGCGCCATTTTCTTTTAAAAATGAAACAATGGTTTCAAGAATCAGGGCTATATTGGCAACGCCCCGGCTGCCCGCCGTAATGGCAATCCGCATCCCGCGAATCTGAGGATTCCCCACGTTTTTTTGTTTCAACAGAACCTCTTTCAGTTCACATTTCAAAACTGAAACAATTGTTTCACAGCTCATGCAGGTTCTGTCGAATTTTTGTTTTACTTTATAAAACTGTGGCAGCCGGACATCGGACAACAACTGTGTCATCTCCCGGCTGCCGCATTTTAAATAATTCTCTGAAATATCCGTCATCTCCCTCTTTTTGGGGCATGACTCACCGTACCACTTCACTCCAATAAGGAATGGACACAGCGGCCCCCGCCCTGGACACGGCAATGGATGCGGCCTTGGACGCCATCTTTAATGCGATTTCCGCAGCTTCTCCGTCTGCGATACATTTAAGAAAGTATCCGGTAAATGTATCTCCCGCCCCGGTCGTATCCACCGTATCCACTTTAAAAGCTTCCTGAAAGCATTTCTTCCCCGCAGACCGGTATAAAACGCCCTGGCTGCCCAATGTCAGTATCACTTCCATATCCGGATAAACGTTTAGCAATTCCTGACAGATTTCCTCCGGCGCCTTTTTGCCCGTCATCCATTCGCCTTCAATCTCATTTAATAACAGCCATTGAATCTTGCTCAAATCACACTGATGAATCACCTCATTGGCCGGGGACGGATTCAGGGCAATTTTTAATCCGCGCCTCCAGGCTGATTCGATAATTTCAGGGACAAGATTTATTTCGTTTTGAAGGACCAGAATATCTCCTGCCTGAAATTTATCAAGCACATGCTCCACAAAATCTCTGTTCATCCTATGATTCGCCCCGTCATAAAGGATAATCGCATTTTGCCCGGAATCGCTCACCTGTATGATTGCTTTGCCTGTATCACAGTCTGCAGCCTCCACCAAAGACGTATCGACGCCGGAAGCCTTCATTAAATCCACCAGCCACTGTCCATCCGCTCCAATCTTTCCCGCATGATATACGTCGGCGCCGGCCCGGGCCAAAGCCACCGATTGATTTAATCCCTTGCCTCCCGGAAACACCTGAAATCCCAAAGATTTTTTTGTTTCTCCAGGACGCACAAAATCATCCACATGGTACACATTGTCAATGTTTATTGAGCCAAAATTCAATATTTTCATTGTTACACCTCACCTATTCAATACTGAGACTGCCGTTAATATGTGGCTTCCACCTCCCGGATGGCCTGACACATCATCTCTTCTGTAATATTATCAAATGGTTTCGTCCGCATCAAGACATCAGACACCGCTTTTAATGCCACCGTATGTATATTTTCCTCTGTAAATTCCAGATTCAGGCCGCTGAAAGTAGCTATAAGTCCCATGGCATCATAAAGCCCCTTCAATTCCGCCTTCTCAGCTTCAGGCGCATTTAATACGGCAAGCTGAACGGCGATGCCATAGGCCACTTTCTCGCCATGGGTAATGTGATGACCGCCCGGCAGCTTCGTCAAACCATTCTGCGTGGAATGGGCAATGCCGTTTCGGACGGCCTTAATGCCCAGCGCCTGTACAGTGGCCGCCGTATAAATATTTAAATTGACCACATTGATAAATTCTTTGGTCAGCACGCCCGTATCCAGGGCATCCAAAGCAGCTTTCCCATCGCTGAACAAATGCTCTTTTAACATTCCGGCCACCGCCAGAGCCATATAATCGAACATGTCCGCATTGTCTGAGCCCGGCAGGGAGGCGCTGCCCTCGTACCATTTTGCAAGGGCGTCATAAATACCCGAAATCAGATACTTTTTCGGAGCTTTCAGAATGACCTCCGGGTCAACAATCACCAACGGCGGATTGGTTTTCGGATACACATTTTCCAAATATTCGCCTTCATCCGAATAGACGATAATCTGATTGCTGGCCGCCGCACAGGTGGCCGCAATCGTAGGAATCGTAATGACCGGAATCCCACAGATTTCCGCTGCATATTTGGCCGTGTCCAGCGATTTTCCGCCTCCGGTTCCAATGATAAAATCCGGTCCGTATTCCCGGCACAGACCCACCAGCTTTTCCACATTATTCATACTGCTCTCACCGACAAAAGCGTTCACCGTGTATTCGATTCCGGCCGCTTCAAGCGCCGGAAACAGCTTGTCCTGAATGGACGCTCTGGAGCGGGTGCCTCCGCTGACAATGGTTTTCTTTCCAAAGGGCGTCAGTAATTTTTCAATCTCGTCCCACACATTCGGACGGCAGCAATATCTGGCCGGACCCGATTTATTATATTTTATCGTTTCATTGATGCTTAAATCCATCATATTAATCCCCCCAACATTTATCATCCGCCAAGATACGATTTCTTGACCTCGTCACTTTCCAATAATTCTTTACTCGGGCCGCTGAGTGTAATCCGGCCATTTTCCATAACATAACACCGGTTGGAAATACTCAGCGCCATAAAAGCATTCTGCTCCACCAGCAGTATCGGAATCTTTTTCGATTTATTGATATCCACAATAACCCGGAACATATCTTCGACAATCACGGGCGCCAGTCCCAAAGACGGCTCGTCAAACATAATCAGCTTCGGCTCACTCATCAATCCCCTGCAGATGGCCAGCATCTGCTGCTCGCCGCCGCTTAGGGAACCGGCCAACTGTTTCTGCCGCTCGCCCAGTTTTGGAAAAATGGCGTACATTTCTTCCAGATGGTCATTCATTTCTTTTGCCGAATATTTTCGGCAATAAGCGCCCATTTCCAGGTTGTCCCGAACAGACATCTCTGGGAAAACCTCCCGGCCCTCCGGCACATAGACAATTCCCTTTGACACAATCTTTGTATTCCGGATTTTCGTTAAATCCTCGCCCTGAAATTCAATGTCTCCATGTTTTGGCCGGATTAACCCCATAATGGTTTTCATCAGCGTACTTTTTCCTGCGCCGTTTGCGCCAATCAGAGAAATAATCTCATTCTCGCCCACCTCCAGGCTCACATCGTGGAGGACCTGGACTTTACCATAGTAAGCGTCAATATGATTCACTTTAAGCATTTGTTCCAGCCTCCTTTGCCATTTTCTGACGATAGCCTTCGCCCAGATATGCCGTGATAACCTCTTCATTCTGCTGAATTTCTTTCGGGCCGCCCTGGGCAATCTTACATCCAAAATTCAGGACCGTGATATCGTGGCTCAAATTCATGACCACATCCATGTTATGTTCAATTAAAAACATATCCACATCTTTCTCATAGACCTTCTGAATAATATCGATAAACTCCTTACGCTCGGACGGATTCAGTCCGGCGGCCGGTTCATCCAGCAAAATCAACTTTGGTTCTGTCATCAGCGTGCGGCCAAGCTCCGTCATTTTCTGACGGCCATAGGCCAGATTACTCACAACTTCATCTTTATATTTATACATCCCAATAAAATTTAATACTTCTTCTGCCTTCTCCTTCAGCATTTTTTCTTCATTATTCGCCTTTTTAAAATTCACAAGCCAGGATAAGATATTCTGATTTGTTTTACTTTGGGCGCCGAGCATTAAATTTTCCATAACAGTCATTGTCGAAAACAATTTAATATTCTGAAATGTCCGGCCAATACCAAGCTGAGCTCTGGCATAAATCGGCATCGCGGATATCGGCTGGCCGCAGAACAATACTTCCCCTTCGGTCTGCGGGTCATCCCCGGTAATCATATTGACCGTCGTTGTTTTTCCGGCCCCATTCGGTCCAATCAGCGCATGAATCCGCCCTTTCTTTACCTGAAAATTTAAATCGTTGACGGCCACCAGGCCAAAATACCGTTTTGTCAAATGCTTTGCTTCCAAAATAATCTGTTCATTACTCATGGCCTTCACCGCCTTCCGCTGCCGCCTTCTTTTTAAACCGTTTTACAACCTTTCCGTAAATGGATATAAGACCATTCGGCAGGAAAAGGGCGCTGATTAAAACAAGAATACAATAGGTAATCTGGTAATAATCCCCCAGGAAACGCAATATTTCCGGCAGCATTGTAATCACTATCGCTCCAATGATATTTCCAAAAATATCTCCGATGCCTCCGACCATCAGCATAATTACATAGTTAATCGACAAATCCGTCGTAAACGAAAGGCTTGTAATATAATTATTAAAATGTACATATAAAGCGCCTGCGAAGGTGCCGTACATGGCCGCCAGCGTAAATGCACGGATTTTTATCTTTTTTATGTCCAGTCCCAGAGATTCAATGGCATCCACATTATCCCGGACCGCCCGAAACTCCCGTCCCCATTTGGAATAAACAATACGGGCGGAAAGCAGGCACATGATGACCGCAACCACCAATACAAAATAAAAGTATTTGACATTGGTATCCAGTGCTATCGGCCCTACACAAAACCGTGGAATATTTTTAAGTCCCTGAGTACCTCCGGTAATATCCGTCAGATTTGTCGCGAAAATACGGACAATCTCTGTGAAAGCCAGCGTCGTCAGAGAAAGGTAAACGCCCCTTAATTTCAAACTCGGATATCCCAGCCCACGGCCAATTAAAAATCCGGCCGCTACGGCTATGAGCATTGTCAGCCACGGTGAAATGCCATAATTTCTGGACAAAATTGCCGAGATATATGCGCCTA
>CABUAW010000076.1 GCA_902489645.1 uncultured Lachnospiraceae bacterium
CCCAGGACCGACCGGTTATGAGCCGGTTGCTCTAACCAACTGAGCTAAAGGTCCATAAAATGAAACATCTTCCCTCCAAGCATAAAACCGCTCTGCCGGAATTCAAGATGTAAAAGCCGATGATCGGACTCGAACCGATAACCTGCTGATTACAAATCAGCTGCTCTGCCAATTGAGCCACATCGGCTTAATGACTCCAAGGGGATTTGAACCCCTGTTACCGCCGTGAAAGGGCGGTGTCTTAACCGCTTGACCATGGAGCCTCAACGACAACTATCATACCATATATCAACAACTTTGGCAAGACATTTTTTTATTTTTTTCTGAATTTTTTATCCAATTTTTTATGCTTTTTTACCAGGGGGCGGCGTCCGGACGCCGCCCCCCGCAGGCTTAAAATTCGAGGTTTTTTCCGCTCTCTTTATCAAAGATATGAGCCACACTGCCCTGAAATGTAAATTCAATTTCCTTCCCCATAGAAATAAAGGAACGATTTCCAATGGTCGGTACAATGATAATAATATCTTTTCCCTGGGCGGTAACATGATAGTGAATTTCACTTCCCATCATTTCGGCAACATCCACAACGCCTTTAATTTTTGCACCGGTTCCGCTATCCAGCGCTAAATGCTCCGGACGGACGCCAAGCACCACCGGCTGAGGTTTCACATTTTTAGCCAGCAGACGTTCCTGTTTTTCTTCGGATAAAACAACGGTTAATCCTTCTAATTTTACTGCATATTTACCGTCAGCCATCGTCAGTTCCGCATCAAACTGATTCATTCTCGGCATTCCGATAAATCCGGCGACAAACAGATTGGCCGGGTTATCAAATACTTCCTGGGGTGTGCCGACCTGCTGAATGACCCCGTCTTTCATAATAACAATCCGGTCGCCCAGCGTCATGGCCTCTGTCTGGTCATGGGTTACGTAAATAAATGTCGTATCGATACGTTTACGAAGCTTGATAATTTCCGCTCTCATTTGATTACGAAGTTTTGCGTCCAGGTTCGAGAGCGGCTCATCCATCAAAAGTACCTTTGGATTTCGGACAATTGCGCGGCCTATGGCAACTCTCTGTCTCTGTCCGCCGGAAAGCGCCTTTGGTTTTCGCTCCAGATATTCGGTAATTCCGAGAATTTCCGCAGCTTCCTTCACCTTTTTCTCAATCGTCGCCTTATCCACTTTTTTCAATTTCAACGGATAAGCCATATTTTCAAATACCGTCATATGCGGATAAAGGGCGTAGCTCTGGAATACCATGGCGATATCCCGTTCTTTTGCCGCCACATCGTTGACGCGTCTCTCATCAATGTACAAATCGCCGGACGATATCTCTTCCAGGCCGGCCACCATACGGAGTGTTGTGGATTTTCCACACCCGGACGGTCCGACTAATACAATAAACTCTTTATCCGCAATATCCAGGTTAAATTCCTGCACAGCTACGACGCCCTCTTCTGTGACCAGAAGATTGCTTTTCTTTTCCTGCTCCCCTTTTTTATTTTTCTTCTTTTCCGTATTGGGATATATTTTCTTTATATTTTTCAATTTTAAACTTGCCATTATTGTTCCTCCATCCCCTGTATCAAGGCAATGTATACCACCGGATTTCGTTGGCTTCCATATGAAGTTCAAAGTTGCTTCCGTCGCCGAGGTACACAAGCGTATCCTGAGGCTCATAAGTGTTATTTACAACGCAGTATTTTCCGTTTTTCACATAAGCATGGATTTCCACGTTGACGTTTGTACAAAACCACCGTAAAAGCTCGTCTTCGCTATGGGTACTCCATAGTATACTTCGATATAAAATCCGGCTGTTCTCAAAACTATATGGGAGACCGCTGATATAAACCGCACGTCCTTTTCCGAAAGAATTGACCGCCATCTGAACCTCTTTATCCCTCTGAACCAAAATCTTTGTTCCTTCATAGGCATAAATATTTTTCTTACCCTCGCCAAAATCAACCGTTTCTTCAACATCCGCAAGAATAAAATGCTCCGGATGCTCTTCCCAATTATACTTGTCATAATTCAATGTGAATCCGGTTTCCTTCTCCACCCCAAGTACATTGGCAAGCTGAAAATAATGTCCCTGGTACTGATGTCCCGATGGTTCTCCAACGCCGATAAAGCCGCCGCCATTATAAATAAATTCACGAATTCTGGCTGTCAGTTGTGCATCTTCCCATACATAGCCGCCGGTATGGGCCGTATCCCCGTCGCCCACAATAATAATAACGTCTATATCATCCAAAACATGTTCATTCGACCGTACATCATCAAATGAAATGAATCTCACATCAAAGGCCGCACCGGAAAGCGCCTCAATCACACCTTCATAGCTATAGTTTTGTTTTTGATATAAGGCATGATGTACCATGTGGCAGCCCCAGCTTCGGATTTTTCCCCAGCAATTCAATACCGCAACCGTTTTTACGCAGTAAGGCTCTGTTCCCCGGGCATTCTCATATAATTCGCGAAACTCATGACATACGCTTTCCACATAGTCGATAAATTCCGGAAACTGCAGCGCCAGTTTCAAATAACCGCCATATCCGATACGGTCTATCGGGCTTCTGAGAATGGCCCTCCGGGATGTCACCCAATTTATTTTTGCTTCTTTTACCGGGTCGCCCCCTTCATAAAACGTATCCGGAAAGAAATAAGGCAGGAAGCGTCCCTCCGTATATTTTGCACCTGAAATATCCGAAATCAGACGAAGTGTGCTTCCGTTTCCCACGCTGCCTACGACCGCATCCAGGCCAATGGATTCAAATTCAGGCATAAATGGTTCTGTCCCAATCCAATGGTCTCCCAAAAACATCATGGCTTCTTTACCATATTCATGGGTAATATCCACCATCTCTTTTGCAAGTTTTGCAACCTCCCGCCGCTGAAATGCCTGAAAATCCAGGAATTCCCTGCTTGGAATACGGTACTGATTATTATAATACCCCTGGTCGATAATATATTCCGGCCGGAACGGGTATCCCGCTTCTTTTTCAAATTGCTCTAAAATATACGGACTTACCGATGCCGAATATCCATACCAATCCACATATTTTTCCCTTTTCAGCTCATCAAATACCAATGTAAACTGATGAAAAAACGTTGTATACCGAATCACGTCCACATACGGATGTTCTTCACAAAATTTTCGAAGCCGCTCCATAGAATACTTATGTGTTTTTGGCTGTCTCACGTCAAAGGTAATCTGATGTTCAAAATTTTTCCAGTCATTTGTTACCGCATTGTACATATGTACCGGGTCCCATATTATATAGGCCAAAAAACTTACCGTATACTCATGAAATTTTTTGACGTTTTCAATGATGACGCTGACATTTCTTTCCTCATAATGCCATTGGTCCGACGGGACAACCTCGCCTGTGGAACGGTCAATAACCTCCCACCAGCGTTTTATATCATCCCTTGTATTCACCTGCATCAATTCTTCGGAAATTCCAGTCATCAGCGAAATCTCCAGACTGTTCTCCACAGCCGTATGAAATCCGGTCATGATATAGCACTGCTGCACTTCGTCCGGATTTGCCTTTGCCCACCCGTTATCTTTACGTGTCGTATAATAGGTCGAATAAATTTTTGCCCCCGTATGCGTCAATTCTTCCGGAAATTCTGTGCCATCACAGTCTCTGATGGCGTCAGCTCCCCAACGCTTTAAAATTTCAATTGTTTCCGGCACCACATCTAAATTCGTCGGAATAGTCACACGTCCTGTTTTAAATGTCTCGTTCTGTTTCATGTCCCAACATTCCTTACTGATTATTTCTTATTTGGTGTCTCAAATGGTTTATTATAAATAAGCAATGCAGCCAGCAATAAGATGACTCCCAGTATCATAAGTCCCAGGCCGAACAGTTTTCCGGTCATTTTCCATCCTGCAAAAACAAGAATAAGACCTACGATAAAAAACAATGCAATCAATGCGACACGGGCTTTTACATGTTCTTTCCAAAATTCCATTGCTTCACCCTATCCTTTCAATCCGCCGACGGTCATTCCCTCTGTCAATTTGCTCTGTACACAAATATACAAAATCAGGGTCGGCAGCATTACCAATACGAGTCCCGCATACATCATACCATATTCTGCCGCCGATTGCTGCGCCTGCATTAAATTCAGCAAGCCTACCGGCAAAGTTCTCTGTCCTGTGGCCGAACTCATCAATGTCATCGAAATAATATATTCATTCCAGAAAGATAAAAAGTTAAATAATATGATTGTAATAATGGATGGTTTTGCCATTGGGAAAATAATATCCCACATAGCTCTGTTATAGCTTGCGCCATCGATATAAGCAGCCTCCTCATAATCGTGGGGCAGGGTTGCAAAATACCCGGAAAGCAGGTAAATCGTAAAAGGCAAAGCGGTCGCCGCATATACAATAGCCAATACGACCAGATTATTCAGCAGAAAACCTCTGCCAATCATTTTATTGAGCCAGACATCTCCGTCCTTCAGCATCAGAAAAATCGGCACAACAATATAGTTTACATTAATAAACAGCCCGGCCATAAAGCATCCGTTTAAGAACTTACGGCCGCGGAAATTGAATCTTGACAGACAATACGCCGCAGGCAGCGCCACAACCAACAGAATAATCAAAGCCAGAGCGGTCACAATCACTGAATTGAGCATATATTCGCCCATCTTTGCCGTGTTCCATGCGTTTACAAAATTTTGCCAATATAAACCCGCCGGCAATGTCCACGGATTTCCATAAAATTCGCTGTTTTGTTTAAATGCGGCCATAAACACCCAAGCTACCGGAACAATAATGACAATTGCCAGTGCAAGCAAGGCCACATAAATAAAGACTTTATATAAGCGTTCCGCGGAAGTGGATTCATTTTTATTTTTCATTATCCTTCCTCCTTAGAATTCTAATGGTTCACGTTCTGTCACCTTGTTTACCAATGCCGAAAGTGCAAAGGAAAACAAAAAGATGACAACACCGATTGCCATACTATATCCATACAAGCCGGCATCCTTCTGACTGTACATATAATTTAACGCAACATTGGAAGCGCCATTTGGTCCGCCGGAGGTCATCGCCTTCACAAATAAAAAGGCCATATTAATTGTTGAAATAATAAAGAATGTCAGGGTTGTACGGATGTTGGTCCATATTAACGGAATAGTGATATGAAAAAACTGCTCGATACGCCCGGCGCCATCCAGACTGGCGCTTTCATATAAGCTCACCGGCACACTGGACATGGAAGCCATATACATAACCATATAATATCCGATAGCCTGCCATACCATAGCAATAATAAGACTGACCATAACAAGCTTCTCGCCTTTCCAGAGAATCGGATTCGTCATATCCCGAAACATTCCGATAATACTGTTTAACATACCATTTTCCGGTTTATAAATTGCAGAAAAAATACCCGAAATAACAACGACAGATAAAATATTAGGAATATAGAATATAATTCTGAAAAAATTCTGCCCCTTTATTTTCTCTCTCGACAAAATTCCTGCAAATACCAGTGCAAATGCAAATGTAATGATAGTGACTACGACAACCAGCAAAATCATATTCTGCATGGACTGGATAAATTTCGTATCCAAAATAAGTGTTCGGAAATTCTTTAATCCCACAAAAGTTTCATCCGGCGTATACGCCCCTCTTTCATACAAAGACATCCGAAATACATTAAACGTAGGCACAATCATAAAGATGAAAAAAAGAATCACGGCCGGCGCAATACAAATTGCCAGAAAGCCATTTAACTTTCTATCCTTCTTCATAAATCATCCTCCCACATATTGAAAAACGACGGGCAGATTTTCCTGCCCGCCGCCATTAAAATACCTACTTTTTCCAACTATTTTAAATTAGCACGCATTTGGTCGCTTGCTGTTTTAATGCTTTCAATCCACTCTTCTTCTGTCAGTTCACCGGATACTAAAGAGTTTACCGGGTCAAAGAATACTGTACGCGCCGAATCAATACCAGGAATTGCTTCAAATGCTGCAAAATCGCCCATAGCGGCCTTTGCACCATTATCATAAATTGAGTAGAACATCTCATTATCGCCTTCTAATTTATCGGCAATTCCGAGTACCGGCTGAATAGCGCCGGAAGCTGCGAAGATTTCACAAGCCGTATCGCTGTAAAGGAAAGCAACGAACTGTTTTGCAGCATCCACATTAGCAGCGCCTGATGGAATCCATGCCTGCTCAAACCATGTATAGCTGTAACGGTCTCCGCCTTCTTCAACGGCCGGAAGTGCGGTCATACCCCACTCAAAACCGTCTGCGCGAGGAGCTTCTGCCATTTCACCAACAATCCATGTACCGTTTGGCATAAAGATTGCTTTGTTGTCAAGAACTAACTGCTGATTCTGTGTAAAATCCTGGTCATTTGCCTGAGCCGGAGTGATTGGATTTGTATACTGAGCTAATTTTGCAACAATATCAAAACAGGTCTGAGCTTCTTCCGTATCCCAGAT
Organism: uncultured Lachnospiraceae bacterium; assembly: GCA_902489645.1. Classification (GTDB taxonomy): domain Bacteria; phylum Bacillota; class Clostridia; order Lachnospirales; family Lachnospiraceae; genus Frisingicoccus. Next base: position 6,489 of record CABUAW010000076.1, read on the forward strand.
ACCTTCTTCGTAATTTGTAGCCTTATCAAAGAATTCAGCACCGCCAGCAGAATACATTAAAGCATAGAAGAATGCGTCAAAATAACCTGTTGTCGGATATGTGAATAAGTAAATACCTTCTTCAAGAGCTTTGTCGCCCAGTTCCCACATTTCATCCCATGTTGTCGGAACTTCCCAGCCTTTTTCTTCCAAAAGTCCCGCATTATAGAAAAGTCCGCATGGAGAATAGAACATCGGAGCAAGATATGTCTTTCCATCGCCATAAGGATTTGTCAAAGATGTTTCAGTAAATCCACCGGCAATTTTTTCAGAAACAAGGGCATCTTCTCCAGGAACCTGCATGGACAATACATCCGTAATATCCGTAATCAGATTTCCTTTGATGAACTGTTCTGTAAGGGCCGCTTCACGTCCTGTAGCCAAATGAATCACGTCCGGATAATCTCCGCCCTGCATGGAAGGTCCGATAACATCTTCAAGATTCTTATCGGTTGTCAGTTCAACCTTAATACCGGTCTGTTCCGTAAAGGCTTCGCATACTTCCTGCCACATTTCTGAACCATAAGCAGTTTCAATAGCTGCAACCTTGATTGTAATATCCTCGGCCGCATCTGCCGCATCTCCGCTTGTTGTCTCCGCAGCCTTTGTTTCAGTTGAACCGCCGCCGCAGCCAACCAGGGCCGTTGTCACCAAGGCCGCACATAAAAATAAACTTAAAAGTCTTTTTTTCATTTTTTCTCCTCCTTAAAATGATAAAATAATCGTTCTATTTTTATAATTTTAGTATAGCTTATTCCAGATTCTATTCAACCGCATTATTGCTATCTTTTTTATATATCTTGTTCTTTTTCGTTTTTTTGTTCAGTATATATGTATTTTCTACCAATTTTTTATGCAATATTACCATTTCTGTTTGCCTATTTGTAAAAACTGTATTATAATCAACTGGGAGGCATCTATGAGTACAAATCGTTATGATATTGCTTTAAATGAAAATACAAATATCCGCAATTCAACCAAACTGCTGTATATCAGTTCGGCCAAATACGGCGGTGATTGGCACAGTACGCCGCACACCCATAATTGTTGTGAATTATTTTTTGTCACCGACGGTGTCGGACAATTCCTCATCGAAGACCATCTTCACCCGGTTGGCGCCAACGACCTTATCATCGTTAATCCGAGTGTTATTCATACGGAAGTCAGTTTAAATGCAAATCCATTGGAATATATTGTCCTTGGTCTGGAGGGTTTTGAGCTTTCAGGGACAAGTGCCTCCAATCAGGACTATTATATTGTCAATTGTCGTCCAATCCGGGATAAGATTTTATTTTATCTCCAAAATATGCTGAAAGAAATTGAAAGCAAAGCCTTTAACTATGATATTGTTTGTCAGGATTTAATGGAAATACTGGTAATATTACTGCTCCGCCAGACAGGCCTGTCCATGTCCATTATTACCGGTTCAAAAAAATCTTCCCATTTATGCTCCACAATCCGAAGATACATTGAAGCCCATTACCGTGAAAATATTACCTTAGATACATTAGTTGAAATAAGCCATGTCAGCAGATACTACCTGGTTCATGCTTTTACAAAAGAATACGGAATATCGCCAATAAATTATATGATTTCCTGTAGAATTGACGAAGCCAAACAGCTCCTTAAAAATGACGACTACCCGCTCTCTCTTATCAGCCGGTTCCTTGGTTTTTCCTCGCCAAGTTATTTTTCCCAGACTTTCAAAAAGATATGCGGGTTAAGTCCAAATGAATATAGAAAACAAAGTCGAATAGAAAAATAATATCCATTATTTCTTATTCAATATATTTATTTACAATGCTGCACATCTGCTCCCATTTACTTTCCATGTCGGCCACCAACTTAAACTGAGTACGCGCCCTGTCCAGATTCTGGCCTTCTCTGGATGTTTTGAAATACACGTCATTTTGCAGATAATCTGTGAGAAAGCGCATGCCGCACTCATAGGTCATCATTTTTGCCCCCATCGGAAGTAATTCAAGCTCTTTTCTTGTCAGCTTTCCACCACATCCCTCGATAAAGCCTCTTGTATATGCTTCAAAAAGCTCCATGCTGCAGCTCACCTTACTCAAATCTGTTTCATCCTCTTTGGCCGTACTGGCTCCAAAACGAATGGAATCTCCAAAATCGTGTACAGCAAGTCCGGGCATCGTTGTATCCAAGTCAATAACGCAGATTCCTTTACCGCTATAATTGTCAATCATAATATTATTCAGTTTCGTATCATTATGTGTTACCCGGATAGGCAGTTCGTTTTTCTCAATCAAATCTGTAAAGAATCCTGCCTCATCCTCCCTGTCCAAAACAAATTGAATTTCTTCAGCCACTCTGCCGGCCCTTCCGGCCACATCTTCTTCAACGGCCTGTTTAAAATGAACCAGTCTCTGCTTCGTATTATGAAAATCCGCAATTGTCTCATGAAGCTTTTCCGCCGGAAAATCTGCCAACAAACACTGAAATTTACCAAAGGCCAACGCACTTTGATAGAAATCTTCCGGATTCTCCGCCATTTCATAACTGGACGCATCTGTAATAAACACAAAAGAACGCCAGTAATCTTCTTCCGAATCTTTAAAATAAGGCATTCCATTTTTCGCCGGAATTACATTTAAGGTTTCACGATAGGGGTCTCCGCCATTCTCCTTAATTTTCTCATGAAGAAAAGTTGTTATATTTACAATATTCTCCATCAATTCTACCGGATGGGGAAAAACATTTTTATTCATCCGCTGAAGAATAACACGGATATACCCCATTTTTCCTATTCCATATGTAAGCAGGTACGTATCATTGATATGCCCGTTTCCCCATGGAACTACGCATGTCAGCTTTCCCTCAAATTGAAAATTCAAAGCCACACGTTCAACTTTTTCCTTTTCCTCCTGTGTCATTAAAGATGCCTCCTTCAATATTTTTTCATCCCTCAACACCATATATTCAGAAACAAAAAACAGGTCATTCATTACTGAATAACCTGTTTTCAGCTCCCCGAGCGGGGCTCGAACCTGCAACAACTCGGTTAACAGCCGAGTGCTCTACCATTGAGCTATCGAGGATTATTATATGAAAATACATGTACCTTCAAAACTACATACTGAAAATGCTTGCCATCTTCCCTTTTTCTTTCCTTACCTTCTTTGACCAACCACCTGGTCATGCCCTCGACCGATTAGTGACAGTCAGCTCCATGCATTACTGCACTTCCACCCCTGCCCTATCTACCTCGTCGTCTTCAAGGGGGTTTACTTCTTTC
>CABUAW010000077.1 GCA_902489645.1 uncultured Lachnospiraceae bacterium
TTGCATAGCCACATCCGGGCCGGGAGCAACGAATCTGATTACTGCCATTGCTACGGCATATTCGGACAGCATACCTATGGTTGCCATTACAGGACAGGTATCCACACAGCTTTTGGGAAAAGACGTATTCCAGGAGGCGGATATTACGGGGGCCTGTGAGCCGTTTGTAAAATACAGTTATCTTGTTAAGGATGTGAAAGATATTCCTCGGATTTTTAAAGAGGCCTTTTATATTGCATCTACCGGACGTCAGGGCCCGGTACTGATTGATGTACCGATTGATATTCAGAATCAGGAATATGAATATGTGGAGCCAGGAGAAGTTTCTATCCGCGGCTATAAACCAAAGGTTAAAGGACATATTGTTCAGATTAAAAAGGTGGTTGAAGCCATTCAGAAGGCCAAAAAACCTTTAATCTGTGCCGGGGGCGGCGTTGTCCTCGGACATGCGGAGCCTGTAATCCAGGAATTTTGCGAAAAATACAGTATTCCGGTGGTTACGACCATGATGGGCGTGGGCAGTATGCCGAAACGCCATCCGTTATTTTTCGGTATGCTTGGAACGAATGGAAAGCCTTATGCAAACCGGGCGGTGGCCGAGAGCGACCTTCTCATTATTGTCGGAGCCAGGGTAAATGACCGTTCTATCGGCGCTTTATCCAAATTGGAGCAGAATCGGCTGATTATTCATATTGATATTGACACGGCGGAAATCGGAAAGAATATTGGACCGACGATTCCTCTTGTCGGGGACGCCCGTCTTATTTTTGAAAGCCTGATGGAATATGATATGGATGTTTCTTTTAAGGACTGGGTTGAGCGGCTGCAGAATATCAAGGTAAATTGCGTGGACCATCGGACGTTCCATGACGGCTTTATTAATCCGTGCTTATTTGTCGAGCATTTGACAGAACGAATGGACGAGGATGCGATTTACGTTGCCGATGTCGGTCAGAACCAGCTCTGGTCGGCGGATAATTATGTCATGAAAAAAGGCCGTTTCCTGACAACAGGCGGCTTTGGAACGATGGGCTATGCCATTCCGGCCGCACTTGGCGCGAAGATGGCGGCGCCGGAGCGTCAGGTTGTTGCAGTCTGCGGCGACGGTTCCTTCCAGATGTCCATGAACGAACTGGCGACGATGCTTCAGAATAATATCAAGTTTAAGATTATTATTATGAAGAATATGTATCTTGGACTTGTGCGCGAGTACCAGTATAATAACTATCATGAGAATTATATTGCAGTAGATTTGGGCGATATTCCGAATTTGAGAAAGATTGCGGAAGCCTATGATATGGATTATTTTCCGTTGAAAGACATGTCAAAGATGGATGAGACGATAGAGCAGTTCTTAGCCAGTGAAAAATCGGCTCTGATGGTTTGTCATGTTTATAAATTTGATAAAGTAAAGGAGTAGAGGCAGATGAAAGGTATATTTTCTGTACTGGTTGAGAACCAGGCCGGCGTATTGTCGAAAACGGCCGGACTGTTTGCACGCCGGGGCTACAATATCGATAGTCTGGCGGTTGGTGAAACAGAAAATCATGAAATATCCAATATGACCATCGTCTCTACGGGAGACGCGAAGGTCATTGACCAGATTGAGAAGCAGTTAAATAAAAAGGTTGATGTAATCAAGGTACGCCGGTTGAAGGAATTGCAAAGTGTCTGCCGGGAGCTTTTGATGATGAAGATTTCTTATAATAATACGACCCGGAAGGATATCATGGAGGTCTGTATGATTATGAATGCGAAAATTTCTCATGTATCTACAAAAAGTATGATTGTTGAGTTGGATGCAAGTCCGGATATTATCGAGAGCTTTATAAAGATTGTCCAGCCTTTCGGCATTATAGAGATGGCCCGGACAGGCGTTATTGCTCTTCAAAAGGATGAATAACATACTAAAAAAGTAAGATTTGCCAAAATATGGGAAAAGTGGTAGAATCTCGAGTAAAAGGGAGACATATTTTATTTTTGCGGCGTAACATCAAGAGGAGACAGCTTATGAACCAAAAATCGCAAACCACGGAAGAAGCGCTGGTTGCAGGAATGAAACATTTAATAACCGTTATGCCATTTGAAAAAATAACTGTGAAGGAGATTGCAGATTCGGCGAATGTAAAGCGCCCGACATTTTATAATCACTTTAAGGATAAGTATGATGTTGTTGAATGCATTCTTAAACAGGACTTAATAGAGCCGGCTCGGGCACTGGTGGCCTGCGATATGCTTGAGGAAGCGATTCGCCTGATGCTTGTGACGATGAAGAACGATAAAGCTTTTTACATGCGCGTGGTGAGAATCGGGGACGATTATATTTTTCACCACATTGTGCTGCGGCTTTTCAAAGACTTGCTGGTGGATGTTATGCGGGAACGGATGACGGACGAAGATAATGGGAATCCAATGCTGACGATGGATAATATTGCGGAATACTATGCCTACGGTCTGACCTTTGGTATCGGCAAATGGGTACAGAAGGGAATGAAGATGGAAGTAGACGAGGTACTCGAGGCTTTAAAGGTACTGTTATCGGAGTCGTTGACAGATATGATTTATCATCGAGGCTCAGAACACAATTTGGCAAATATCACAAAAAAATGACATTTTGTTGAAAATGTCGAAAAAGACAAACAAATGATAAAGATTGAATCTTAACAGATTCAATCTTTTTTTTTATGATGATTGGTAAATAAAGCGGGAAATGCTTAATACAATAATAGAAGGGTGGTGGACGAATGGCGATAGCTATCGTTGTCATTATTGCACTTGGCGTAGGCACCCACATTTTTGAGATTACAATGAAAGCTGCGGCAACCCAGGCCAGTTTAAGCAAAAAGAAAATGATTTTGCTGGGCGCAGTTTTTGGAGGCATACAGATGCTGCTGATGCTTTTGGGGTTGTTTGTGACCTGGATGATTGAAGAAACCTGCGAGATGAATATGGTCAACCACATTTATCGGTATGCCGCGTTGATTTTCCTTTTTATACTCATAGCCAAAGGTCTGTTTGAAGGCATACATATTAAAGTATTTGAGGAATGTCGGGCGGAGCCATTGTCCCTGAGCCAATGGAGTATACAGGCTGTATGTACCGGAATTGAGGCTTCGGTGGTCGGTATGAGTATCACCTATCTGAATCCGGATACCCTGTACGACATGGTCTGTGTTCTGTGTATCAGTATTTTGTCGGCCGTCGGCGGACTTTGGTATGGATACTGGGGCGGCGTTAAAGGTCAGAGAGTATTGAATCTAAGCGGCGCAGTATTATTGGGAGTTGCCGGAGTATATATGATTATACGGCAAAAAACAGGAATTTAAGAAGGAGGAAATGTATGAATACAGCAATTAGTAATTTTTCTCATGCAATGCAGAGAAAGGCTATCGGAATGTTAGTGGACACAGTGTTAAAACAGGTGGACAAGGACAGGGAAAAGGGTTTCCTGGACGCGGTGGATTTGGCCGAACAGTTCTGGGGAAAGGGCTTTTCCAAAGAGGACTATGATAAAGTCAGAGCGGCCATCAAAGACCCAAACAATAAATGGATACGTTATATTAACCGGGTATTGGATGAAACGAACCCGAATGTGGCAAAAACCGCCATTATGAATTTGGGATATGAGGCGTTTATCCGGGGAACAAAAATGATTCGTAAGAACCGGGAAATCTATAATTGCAATATCCCGTGGTTGATTTTATTTGACCCGACATCGGCATGCAACATGCACTGCGACGGCTGCTGGGCAGGTACTTATGGCAATAAACATAACCTGAGCTTTGAGGATATGGACAAGATTATTACGGAAGGCAAGGAGCTGGGTATCTATCTGTATATGCTGACCGGCGGAGAGCCATTGGTACGCAAAAAAGACATTCTGCGTTTGGCTGAGAAGCACAATGATGTGGAGTTTTCTATTTATACCAATTCCACATTAATTGATGATGCATTTTGTCAGGAGGTTGTGCGTCTGGGCAATATCACGTTCCAGCTTTCCATCGAAGGAACACCGGAGACCAATGATGCCCGCCGCGGCGACGGCCATTATGATGCGGTCATGAACGCCATGGATTTGTTTAAAAAGTATGGAATTATTTTTGGTACGTCGATTTGCTACACGAGATATAATATCGAGGCCGTAACCAGTGATGAATTTTTGAAAATGATTACGGAAAAGGGCGCCCGTTTTGGATTCTATTTCCACTATATGCCGGTTGGCAACAATGCGGTGGCAGAGCTGCTGCCGACAGTGGAACAGAGAAAATATATGATTCAGAGAATCCGTCATATCCGTTCTGCGGAATCGGATATCGAATTTTTCCCGATGGACTTCCAGAATGACGGCGAATACGTGGGCGGCTGCATTGCCGGAGGTCGGAACTATTTCCATATCAATTCGGCCGGAGATGCGGAACCGTGCGTATTTATCCACTATTCCAATGCAAATATCCACGATATGTCGATTCTTGAAATTTTGCAGAGTCCGCTGTTTATGGCCTACCATGAGGGACAGCCGTTTAATAAGAATCATCTCCGTCCGTGCCCGATGCTGGAAAATCCGGAGCTGCTTCAGGAAATGGTGCATAAGACCGGAGCCCACAGTACGGACCTGGAATCTCCGGAACCGGTGGAGCATCTTTGCGGCAAATGCGCCGAGTATGCGGCCAACTGGCAGCCGAGTGCGGATGATATCTGGAGTCATGAGGAACATAAAAAGAAACAGTACGAGAATTATAAAAAACCGGCAGAAGACAGAGCTGTCGGGGCATAAATAAATCCATCTATTGTCAGAATGCTGCATATTCGTTATAATTAGGGTCAGGTAAAAACTGATGAAGGGAAGTAACGAGGATGCAGCATTTTGATAGTGACTACATGGAAGGCGCCCATCCGGCGATTTTAAACCGGCTTATGGAGACAAATATGGAGAAAACGCCGGGATATGGAATGGATGAATATTGTGAGAATGCCAGGAGAAAGATTCTTAACGCCTGCGGCGCCCCGGAAGGGGACGTCTATTTTATGGTTGGAGGCACTCAGGTGAATTCGACGGTTATCGGTTCCGTGCTGAAATCCTATGAGGGCGTTGTGGCTGCGGATACGGGCCATATCAGCGTCCATGAGGCCGGGGCTGTGGAGGCGACGGGACATAAGGTGCTGACGGTTCCGGGCGTTCAGGGAAAGCTTTTGCCGGAGGCTTTAAAGGCTTATATGGAAAATTATTACGGCGATGAAAACCATGAGCATATGGTCTGGCCGGGAATGGTCTATATTTCCCATCCGACGGAATATGGAACCTTATATACGAAGGATGAACTGGAATGCCTTCATGGTATCTGTAAGGCCTATCACATGCCTTTATTTTTAGACGGCGCCCGCCTGGGCTATGGTTTGATGGCAAAGAACACGGATGTTACGCTGGAGGTTATTACAAAAAATTGTGATATATTTTACATCGGAGGAACAAAGGTCGGCGCTCTTTTTGGGGAAGCCGTGGTCCTTCCGAAGCCGGGAATGATTCCGCATTTCTTTACAAGTATTAAGCAGCATGGAGCCCTGCTTGCAAAGGGACGTATCCTGGGAATTCAGTTCGATACGCTTTTTACGGATAATCTCTACTTTAAAATTGCCGGTCATGCCATTGACATGGCAATGAAGCTCAAATGCGGCCTTTTGGAAAGAGGTTATACATTTTATCTGGATACGGCGACAAATCAGCAGTTTGTCGTTCTTGATGACCGACAGATAGCCGCATTGGACGGCAAGGTTTCCTATAGCTTCTGGGAAAAGCAGCCGGATGGCCGGACGGTGGTGCGGTTTGCGACGAGCTGGGCTACCCGGGAAGAAGATGTGGACGAATTATTAGAGATTTTGGGACAGGTGAATGGGAATGTATAATGAATTAACAGAAAATGATATAAAGAAAATGGAAGAAGAAATTGAATATCGGAAGCTGGTTGTTCGCAAAAACGCCATCGAGGCGGTAAAAGAAGCCCGTTCCCACGGAGATTTGAGCGAGAATTTCGAGTATCACGCGGCGAAAAAAGAAAAGAATCAGAATGAGAGCCGGATTCGTTATCTGGAGAGAATGATTCGGACGGCGAAAATTGTTACGGATGAATCCAAAGACGATGAGGTCGGATTGAATAATCTGGTGGATGTCTATTTTGAAGATGACGATGAAACAGAACGTTTTAAATTGGTGACAACCATTCGGGGAAACTCATTAGAAGGGCGAATCAGCACGGAATCACCGATTGGCAAGGCCATTTTGGGACATAAGGTCGGCGACCGGGTCTATGTGGAAATCAATGACAGGCAGGGATATTATATTGTGATTAAAAATATAGAAAAAATTCCGGATGATGATTCGGACCCGATTCAGAAATTTTAGAAATATTTTAGGAAAAATCCAGTAAAGTTTAATTGAATTCTCTGGAAGCAAAGGGTATAGTAATATTATTGTATAAACTGGAAGGGCGATGCGTATGCGTAATAAGTTGCAGCGTTTCATGATGGGACGCTATGGAATCGACAAGATGAGTCAGGTGCTTTCGGTCTGCTCATTAATTTTAGTGGCTTTGGGAATTTTTCTGAGAATGTCCGTGTTTTACTGGCTGGGAATTGTACTCATCGGTATCATTTATTTTCGGATGCTTTCTAAAGATATTCCCAAAAGATATGCGGAAAATCAGGCCTTTTTACGGTATTACTATCGTCTGACCGGATGGTTCGGGAGCAAAAAACGGTCGATGGAACGAAATAAGGGATATCGCATTTTCAGTTGTCCTCAGTGCAAACAGAAGGTGCGCGTCCCAAAGGGCAAAGGGAAAATCAGTATCCACTGTCCGAAGTGCGGAAATGATTTTATTAAGCGAAGTTAGGCGGATTCTATGTTCGGATACGTAGTGATTAATGAACCGGAACTGAAAATTAAAGATTATCGGGAATACAGAGGGGTATATTGCGGCTTGTGTCAGACATTAAAGCGTAAATATGGCCCCTTTGGTCAATTAAGCCTGAATAATGATATGACCTTTATGGCGCTGCTCCACATGTCCCTCTATGAGGATGAAGAGGCGAACAGGGAGCGGATTTACCGGTGCAGGCTGCATCCGACACGCAAACTGAAAATCTATGAAAATTCCTGCCTGGATTATGCGGCGGATATGACGGTGATTTTGAGCTATTATCTGGCCAGGGACCACTGGATGGATGAACGGAAACCGGCGGCGTTGGCCCGGATGAAGCTGCTTCGCAGGAAGGTGCGCAGGCTTTCAAAGATTTACCCGAGACAATTTCAGGCGGTGAAAAGCTATGTGTATCGGTTGGAAGCGGCGGAACGCGCCGGAGAAAAGGACTTGGACGCATTGTCGGGGCTTACGGGAACGATGCTCGGCGAAATCCTGAATTGGAAGGATGATATCTGGTCCGAGATGCTCAAAGACGTTGGTTTTTATCTGGGGAAATTTATTTATCTGATGGACGCCTATGAGGATTTGGATAAGGATATCCGAAAGCGATGCTTCAATCCTCTGGCCGCATACCAATCGGAAAAGAATTTTGAGGAACAGATATTTTCTATGCTGGAATTGATGATGGCGGACTGCGCGAAAAGCTTTGAAAAGCTTCCATTGAGCTTAGATGTTGAAATTTTGAGGAATATACTGTATGCTGGAGTATGGAGCAAGTATATGAAAATCAGGAATGATAAAAGTAAAACGGAGGAAGTTCGGGATGAATCCTTATGATATATTGGGCGTTTCCCCATCGGCGACGGATGAAGAGATTAAAAAAGCCTACCGGACGCTGAGCCGAAAGTATCACCCGGATGCCAATGTGGGGAAGCCCGGGGAAAAAGCGGCCGAGGAAAAATTTAAACAGATTCAGCAGGCCTATACCCAGATAATGAAGGAAAGGGAACAGGGATATAGAACCTACGGTTATCAAAGTAATAACCAGACGGCCGGGGGAGATTCGGATACGGTGGAGATGCAGGCAGTGGCAAATTTTATTAACAGTCGGCGTTTCAGAGAGGCATTAAATGTCTTGGAGGGTATTCGGAATCGGAATGCCCAGTGGTATTATTTCTCGGCGATTGCCAATGCGGGGCTTGGAAATCAGATAAATGCCCGGGAAATGGCGCGTCGGGCCATGGAAATGGAGCCAAATAATGCCCAGTACCAGATGCTTTGGCAGCAGCTTGAGTCGGGACGCCAGTGGTATGGCAATATGGCCGGTGGATATGGTCGTCCGGAAATGTCTCTGGATAATATTTGCTGCCAGATTTTAGCATTAAATATGATGTGCGGATGCTGCTGCAGACCGTGCTGATTGATACCTTCCAGTTATTGTTCAATGAATAAACAGTATTGTACAAATTGTATTTATTTTAGTACAATATAGTCAGGTTAAGAATTCAAGGGAAATAAACAATAACATGGGAGGTATTATTATGGGAAAGATTATGAACGTAAAAGAAGCATCGATGTTGGTAAAGGGCGGCGACACGATTGCTGTTGGCGGGTTTGTCGGATGTAATCATCCGGAAGAGTTGACCATGGCATTGGAAAAACGTTTCCTGGCTACGGGATGCCCGAGAGATTTGACATTGGTTTATGCAGCCGGACAGGGCGATGGAAAAGATAAAGGACTGAATCACCTTGGACATGAAGGCATGTTAAAACGAATTATTGGGGGCCATTGGGGGCTTACACCGAAGCTTCAGAAGCTGGCGGTGGAAAACAAGGTAGAGGCTTACAACCTGCCGCAGGGAGTTATCACCCATCTTTTCAGAGATATTGCGGCAGGGAAGCCGGGAACCATTACGCATGTTGGATTAGAGACATTTGTAGACCCGCGTTTGGACGGCGGGAAAATCAATACAAAGACGACGGAAGATATTGTGAAATTGATTGAGCTTGATGGCGATGAATTCCTCTATTATAAATCTTTCCCTATTGACGTGGCATTTATCCGGGCCACCTACTGTGACCCGGATGGCAATGCCTGCATGAGAAAGGAAGCGGTAACGCTTGAAAGTTTATCCATTGCCCAGGCGGTCAAAGCTTCGGGCGGCAAGGTCGTTCTTCAGGTGGAAAGCGTTGTGGAATCAGGAAGCATCGACCCGAGACTTGTAAAAATTCCTGGAATTTATGTGGATGCGATTGTTATCTCTGAACCGGAAAACCATATGCAGACTTTTGGAGAGCATTTTAATCCGGCCTACTGCGGCGATATCCGTGTCCCTGTAGACAGCCTGAAACCGATGGAGTTGGGCGTGCGCAAAATTATCAGCCGCCGGGCCGCTTTTGAACTGCAGAGCCATGCGGTTATCAATCTGGGTATCGGAATTCCTGAGGGTATTGCCAGCGTGGCCAATGAAGAGGGCGTTAAGGGATTGAAACTGACGGTGGAATCCGGACCAATCGGCGGTGTTCCGGCCGGCGGCCAGAGCTTTGGCGCCGTAGCAAACCCGGAATGTATTCTGGACCAGCCGTACCAGTTTGATTTCTATGACGGCGGCGGCCTGGATATGGCGTTCCTTGGCCTGGCTCAGTGTGATATCGACGGAAATATTAATGTCAGCAAATTTGGACCAAAGATTGCAGGCTGCGGCGGATTTATTAATATTACTCAGAATGCAAAGAGGGTTAT
>CABUAW010000078.1 GCA_902489645.1 uncultured Lachnospiraceae bacterium
ATTTTGAATTACATAAAAAATTTAAATGTGGGAACAAAGATTTCCATACGGAATATTGCCGAAACCTTATCTGTCAGTGAAGGCACCGCATACAAAGCCATTAAAAAAGCCGAAGAATTAAATCTGGTACGCACCCGTCCAAGGGCGGGGACTGTCCGTATATCCGATGAAGTCTTTTCAAAATCAGAATCCCTGACCATTCGAAAACTTATACGTCAATTCGGTCTTTCTATCATTGCCGGAAAGGAATATGATATTTCCATCGCTTCCATCATCGTAGGTGACGGAAGCCTGGACCAGCTTTATAAAACTGCGTCCGACAAGCCGGGAACCAAACTGTGTATCGTCGGCGACCGCCCGGAAATTCAATCCGCGGCGCTTTCACTCAGTATGCATCTTCTCGTTACCGGAGGCGCCGCCGTCAACCAGAATATTCAAACAACGGCCGCTCAGAATAATTTATGTATATTATCTTCTCTCCAAAGCAGCCATAATATTCTTTATTTATTACACAGTACCCCAAACGGAAACCGGCCTGAAACGGCCATGAACCGGGTCAGTGACTGGATGCGGCCGCCCCAGTACCTTTATTACAACGACATTGTCTCCGACTGGTACCGGACCTACTACTCTATTTTTGCCTTAAATGACAAATATGCGGTTGTCGATGACAATCTTAAAATATGCGGTCTGCTCAATGCGTCTTCCGCACTGAACGCCGCTCCTGCGGAAAAAATATCGAATTTATACGTCCCGAACCAGGCCAGTTCCCGCTTCATTGTTTCCAAAGATACTTCCATGTATGACCTGGCCGAAAAGATGATTTCAGAAAACTCGGAGCTTGCCTTTACCGTAGAAAATGACGAGTTAAAAGGGCTCATTACCGCCAACGATGTTTTGCGTTTTTTTCATTCTATGGGATGCTCAAAAAATATCTGCGATTTTATATCTCTGGAAATCATTCAGGATGATACCCGCCATAAAAAAAGGACTTTGGCCGTCCACATGTCCAGCATCCGTGCCAAAAACAGAAAAGTGACTTCTCAGGACGAACTGTCCATCACTGTCAAAGCCGCTGAAGAATATGTCCGCGATACCTTTCATCCGACGCGGTGTACTTTAACCGACGGGAACTTTTATAAAATTAGCTGTTTATCACTGACTGCGCCTTTACAGGTATCCATCACTCTTGTAAACCGTTCACCAAATACATGTACGGCTGAGGTTGAAATTCACAGCGGCTCAGAATGTTATTTAAAATGTATATTAAATTATAATTTAGAATAAAAAGGAGAAATCCTCATGTATGAACTTACTCAGGAACAAATAGAATTCAAAAAACATGTGCGTGATTTTGTAAACAAGGAAATACGTCCCAACGCGCAACGCCTTGACATGTCTGCAAAATTTCCATATCAGATAATCAAACGGTGCGGTGAACTCGGATTTCTTGATTTTCTGTTTTCACCCCAAAATTTACATTCCCATGTAGAAACTACCCGAAGCATTATTTTTTTAGAGGAAATATCCCGGGGTCTTGGCTCTCTCGGGCTTATCCTCTGCCCGCATTTTCAGGGAATTACCCTTCTTTCAATGACGGCCTCAGACAGTTTAAAAGCCGAAGCGCTTCCCCAGGCGCTTACCGGAGAAAAGATTTTCTCCTATGCCATCAGTGAAGAAAGCGGCGGCACAGATGCCCTCGGCATCGCAACCACGGCGGTACGCGACGGCGACGCATGGGTCATCAACGGTAAAAAATGCTGGATTACCAACGCCGGCGCCGCTGACGGATATTTTATTAACGCACAGACAGCGTCAACCTCCAGGCGGCGCAGCATCAGTTTCTTTTATATTGACGGCAATAATCCGGGCATTATCCTCCGGGAGCCGAGTAAGATGATTGGCTGCAACAATTCTGTCATGCGCAATATCCAGTTCAAAGACTGCCGTATCCCGGCCAATTGCCTGATTGGTATTGAAAACGAAGGCTATTCTTTAATGAAGAATACGTTAAACCTCGGACGTCTTGGGATTGCCGCAGTTTCAACAGGTATCGCGCAGCGGGCCCTGGAGCTGGCCATCGAATTTTCCGGAAACAGAAAGTATTATGGCCGCAGGCTTTCTTCCAATCAGGGAATTTCCTTCCCGATTGCCGAAATGTACACCCACGTCGCCTCCCTGAAGAATATGCTCTACCACACGGCTTCTCTCTGTGAAAACGGTAAGGCTTACTCTGTAGAGGTATCGGCGCTGAAGGTTCTGGCCAACGAAGTCTGCAGTCAGGTTTGCCGACAGGCCCAGGAAATTCACGGCGCCTTTGGGCTTTGTAAAGATTCGGAAATTGAACGGTGTCTCCGGGATTCCTATATGATGACCGCCGCCGAAGGAACACCACAGGCCTGCAAAATGTCGATTGCTTCCGCCCTGTTCAATTCACCTTTAGACCAATATTTTTAACTCAAAAAAGGTTACACCTTTTTCTCTCTGACATGTGATACAAAATTATACAGCAATTTATATGCCATTTTTTTCACAAATATTGTAAAAAACAAAAAAGAACGAAAAATCCCATAAAACAGCGGATTTATTCGTTCTTTTTATCTATATTTTTTAATTTTAAAAACATTTATGACATACAGACCCCTCCGGAAAACTGTAATATTCCATTACACAAAACCTTTGATAACCGGTAATTTACAGTGTAACATTTCGTTACACTGTAACTTTTTATTACTATCCCTTTTTCAGGTTTTCTTCCGGAATTTTTTTCATAATGCGATAAAATCTTGGCCGGGAAATTTTTAAAATCTTGGCCGTTTTTGTCAGATTATAATTCGTCTGTTTTAATGCCTGCAATACCATGCGCTTTTCCATGGCATCGACCATCTGGTCCAGCCCTTCCGTCTTTAATCTGGACTTTTTCATTGCTGTCCCACGGATGATATGCGGCGGTATATCCTCGGGCGTAATTTCATCATCGTCCGACATATAGTACATTTTAGAGAGTATATTATTCAATTCCCGCACATTACCGGGCCAGCCATACTGCTGAAAAGCAGAACATACCTCTTTGGAAACCCTTTTCTTTACACCATTTTCCTGGTAAAACTCGGATAAGATATCGACAGCCAGGTCATGTATATCTTCCGGATGCTCTCTGAAAGGCGGGGCCTTGATATTCAAAATATTAACTCTATAGTATAAATCCTCCCGAAACTTTCCATCCTGAACCAATTTTTCCAGATTACGGTTTGTTGCAGCAATAATACGCACGTCAATCGGTATGGTTTTATTGCTCCCCACCCGGGTAATCTCTTTTCCTTTGACTTTCCCCTGCGTATATTTATGACGATAGGCATATTCTGCTTTCTGGGTTTTTAAAACCAGAGGAACTCTTGAATTTTCAATCACCTCGTAAATATGTTTCCCTATAATCTTTTCGGGCTCTATTCCCAAAAATTCACCGTAGGCCTTATTCATAAAGAGGATATGTTCATCGGCACCAACTAAAAGAACAGGCATTGTCAAAACTTCCAGGGCCTTTTTATAAATACTTAAATCTTCTTTCCTGTCGCTCATCAAATCTCTCCCTTCATTTATCACATATCAGAGAGAAGGTTGATTTTTCTGGGATTTTTGATATTTATTCCGGAATATCGCCCACTCCATTTAAAATAATTCTCGGACGATACGGATATTCTTCCACCGCTTCCCGTGAAGTAACGCCGGAAAGTACAAGACATGTATCCAGGCCGGTCTCAACTCCGGCAACGATATCCGTATCCATACGGTCACCGATAATGGCTGCATCCTGAGAATGGACCCCCAGAAGCTGAAGCCCGGTGCGCATCATCAGCGGATTCGGTTTGCCGACAAAATAGGCCTGTTTGCCCGTCGTCATCTCAATCGGAGCAATCAGCGCCCGGCAGGCCGGAACAATCCCCTGTTCCGTCGGTCCGGTCAAATCCGTATTTGTTCCGATAAGTTTTGCGCCATTCTGCACATGATGCACCGCCTGACAGATACTGTCATAATTGTAATTGTTCGTCTCACCGATAATCACATAATCCGGGTTAATCGAATTATTTGTAATTCCCGCCTCACTCAAGGCCAAAAAAAGGCCCGGGTCACCAATGACATAGGCCGAACAATTCGGTTTCTGCGAACTGATAAACTTGGCCGTGGCCAGAGCGCTTGTATAAAAATGTTTTTCATCCACATCCAGTCCCATACGGCCTAATTTCTGCTGTAATTCCTTTGGCGTCTTACCGCTGGCATTGGTGAGGAAAAGAAAGTTTTTATTCTTTTTATATAACCACTCGACAAACGCCTTTGCTCCCGGCAAAAGTCTGTCTCCATGATAAATGACACCGTCCATGTCACAAATATAACCTGCTTTGTTACGAAAATCTTTCATATTTAATTCCTTTCTGCTTTATCTTAAACTGTCAATTTCTCTGCTTCCACATATTCCGCAATATTCACAGCATGGTCGGAGATACGTTCCAGATTACTTAAAATATCCAGGAATACAATCCCCGTATCCGCTGAACACAGGCCTTTTGTAAGGCGCTCCATATGATTATGGCGCATATCCTCTTCCATACTGTCCACATCGTCCTCCAGCATATACACCCGTTTGGCGTCCATAATCGATTCCCGGCTTCTGGAACTAACCGCCAAATCCACGGCTTTCAAAACCACATCCTCAATATCCTTTAAATCTTCAATCGCATCAGAGGACAATTGAATATGTCCCTGCACCAGTCCTTCGGCCAGTTCGGCAATGTTGTCACAGTGGTCGCCGATACGTTCCAAATCGCTGACCGTAAACAACAGATGGCTGACTGTCTGAATCTGCTTTTCTGTCAGTGACTCATGGCTTAAATGCACCAGATATTCCGTCAAATCCTTTTCAAACACGTCCAGTGTTTTTTCCAGTACGTCCGACTTATGGATTTTTTCCTCACTGACCTCAAATACGCTGTTCATTGAAATTTCCACATGTTTTCTGGCCAGCTCGCCCATATGAATGACCTGTTCGGCCGCACTCTGAATGGCAAAGGACGGCGAACTCAAAATACGAAGGTCCAGATGCGGACGCTCCAATACCTCAGCGTCAACAGACGCCATAGATACCTCCGCCGCTGCCAGACGTTCCGGTCTTTCCCGGACAATACGGCCGGAAAGTGTTACCAGTTGCTTTGCAAACGGGAATAACAGCAGTGTATTACCGATATTGAATACGGTGTGGAAAACAGATATGCCCACGCTGGTCACCTGACCTCCCGCAAAGGCCGGGTTTACTGTAAATACGGCAAACATCAAAATGCCGAAAACGACTGCGCCAATGACATTAAATAAAAGGTGGATGACCGCCGCCCTCTTTGCCGTGCGGGTCGCTCCCGCGCTGGATAAAAGAGCCGTCACACATGTACCGATATTTTGTCCCAAAGTAATGTAAATCGCTGAATTCCAGGATACCACGCCATTAAGAGCAAGCGTCTGCAAAATACCGACAGAGGCCGACGAGCTTTGGATGATGGCCGTTACTGCCGCACCGGTTAAAATACCAAGCACCGGATTTTTTCCAAGGACACGGAAAGCTGTCGCAAAAATCGGCGCATCTTTATACGGTGTAATGGATGCGGACATAAAACTGAGTCCAATAAAAAGCACGCCGAAACCAACAAGTATCTCTCCAATCTGGCGATATTTTTCCTTATTCGAAAATAGAACGACAAATGCGCCCAGGCCAATCAACAAAGGTGCGAAAAACTCGGGTTTTAACATCTCGCCCCACTCGCTCATGGAGACGACCCACGCCGTAATCGTCGTACCAATATTTGCACCCATAATAACGCCGACGGCCTGGGTCAGACTGATAATTCCGGCATTGACAAAACCGACAACCATAACCGTCGTTGCTGACGAACTCTGAATCACTGCAGTCACCAGTGCGCCTACCAGAACGCCCAAAATCCGGTGATTTGTTAAAATACCCAATAACTGTTTCATCTTGCCGCCGGCCGATTTTTGAAGTCCGTCCGCCATCACGTGCATGCCGTACAAAAACATGCCGAGTCCGCCAACGAACTTAAACAGCATCTCAATATCTGCGATAGACATGTTATCTCTCCTCCTCTAATGTCTTTTACAGCTTATTGATGTGAAGCATCAATTGAACCGCCTGTCTTACGATATTCGGTTTCAAAATTCCGGTCATAGAGTTTGGACAACTCATATCTGTCTCCAAGAAAATCTCCTACGACAATCAGGGCCGTTTTGGTAATCCCGGCCGCCTTTACTTTTTTAGCGATTGTCTCCAAAGTTCCGTAGACAATCTTCTCTTCCGGCCAGCTCGCCTTATAAACAACAGCCACCGGTGTATCTTTCTCATAGGATTCGCTCAACAACTGAACCAGAATTTCAATCTTACCGATACTTAAAAATATTATCATGGTGGCATGGTGTTTTGCAAGGCTAAGAATTTTTTCCTTTTCCGGCACGGGTGTACGCCCCTCAAGACGGCTTAAAATCACGGTTTGCGATACCCCCGGTAGGGTATACTCTTTTTTCATGCTGGCGGCCGCTGCCAAAAATGAACTGACCCCCGGAATAACTTCATAGGCAATCCCCAGCCTATCCAGGGCGTCCATCTGCTCCCGAACAGCTCCGTAAATAGACGGGTCGCCCGTATGCACCCGGGCCACTGTCTGTCCCTTTGCCTTTGCCTGCTTCATGACCTCGATAACCTCCGGCAAAGTCATGTAAGCGCTGTTGTAGACAGCCGCATCTTCCTTTCGTCCCTCCAGAACTTTTTCATTTACCAGTGAGCCGGCATAAATAATTACATCCGCCGAATCAATCAACCTCTTCCCTTTAATTGTCAACAGCTCCGGGTCTCCCGGTCCGGCGCCAATAAAATAAACCATCACAGACCGCCTTTCTTAATCATCAATGTTGTGAAATAACCGTACTCTCTGTCTGTATCCGGCGGTCCGATATATTCATCCGCCATACCTATATTACTCAGTACTATTGTTTTATCCTCGAGCTTCTGCTCTTTTAAAACGTCCATCATTTGCATCATGGTTCTTCCTGCTTTCATTACCACAAGGTTATCGCAGACCCCTAATGCCTCCTCCAGGGCCTCTCTTCCCTTCAAAGAAGATATAACCATCATATTTTGATTACCTTCCGCAAGGCTTATCTGCGCCCGGGCCGCGCCGCCGGAAAAGGCCGAAATTCCCGGGATATTTTCGGTAACGTACCCCTTTTCCCGAATGTATTTAAATGCCAGATGATAGGTGCTGTAGACAGAAATGTCGCCCAGAACAATCATCGCCACATTCTTTCCCGAATCCAATTGGGCCGTCAGTTGTTCTGCCGCCTGTCTCCGGCACTCCGTGCGCTTCCCGGCCGAAGGTTCCATCTTAAAAACAACCGGCATAATCTCTTTATTCTTCAAATCAACTGTCGGCCGTATAATCGACAAAGCGGTGCTTTCCTCTCCCGGAGCTTTTACCGGAACGGCAATCACATCCACGGCTTCGAGGATTTCTTTTGCTTTTATCGTCAGCAGCTTCGGGTCTCCCGGACCGACGCCTACTCCATATAATTTTCCAGTCATAAAAACTACTCCTATATGTTATTTATCCTTATTTTGTAAAATATATAACCAGGATGTCTGCTCTTTGGTCATAGGGATTCTCCGTATGCGTTTCAGCCATGGATTTTCCGTCAGCTTTTTCTCCATAAGCCTTCCCTCTTCACTGTAAACGGCCATGATTCCCTGCGGCGCTAAAAGCCCGCGTCCCCTCGCAAACAACAGCTCATAAAAATATTCTGCCGATTCTTTTGCCCGGCCATTCATTGCCCGAGGCATATCTGTCAGAATCTCATCAAATTTATATTCATGTTTAAAATCATTAAAATTTCGATGTACAAGGTGAATGGTTACCCCGGCCCGCTGGCTGTTTTCCCAGGCGGCCTGCACCGCCTGTTCGGAAATATCCAGTCCGTACATACTCTTAAAGGCGGCTTCCCTAGCCCTCTCGATAAGAAGCGTCCCGGTACCGCAAAATGGGTCCAATATATTGGCCTCCGGCCTGAAATAAGGTTTCACATAATGCATTATCAAAGCGGCCTTCGCCGGATGCATTGAAGATGAAGTCGCATATTTCCGGTACGCAAACCGTTTGTCCGGCATGCACATCAATTTCAGAAACACCCGGCTTCCCTTCGTTCCCGCCGGAATCACCCGAATTTCAACTTCATAAAAGGAAGGTTCATTCATCAGCATACCGCCGCTGTTTTCTTCAAGATATCCGGAAAGAGTTTTGGCCAACTGATTTTTCCTGCCAATATCCTTCATTCCCCGTACATCCACCCGGAACAAAAACGGACCCTTTTCCACATGCCGTTTTTCGATGTAACGGATAAGCCCCTCCTCTAAAAGCTTTCTGCCAATCGTCTCACCATCAAGGGCCGGTATAAGCGTCGGGTAAAAATCAAATAAAACCGCTTGATATGTCCGTATCTGGCACACATTCTCCAGGCTTTTTGTCGTTATTAAACAGCCGCCCGGCGTCACCCGGCCATGGGTCTTGGGGATACGTTCCGCCTGCTTCAAAACGGTTTCCTCATGTTCTCCCGGAACAATCAGCAGCAGCCGGTTCTCCATCCCATCGCCGCAAAAAGTATGGCGCATTGGCGGTTCTATTTTCCAGATAAGTTTTTGAAGCTGTTTCAGCTCCTGCGCCGAGTGTTTGCTCCGCTCCCCTTTTTCCAGAGTTTTCCGCCGCTCTTTCAGCTTTGGAAGGTAGACTTTATAATCAAATTCAGACATGGCGGCCAGATAATCGCTTTTTAAAAATTGGGTTTCCTCGCGCTCATAATGGCGAAAAAGGATTTCCAGAAGCGTCGAATCCCCCACTCTTCCAAGAAGCTTCACCGCATTTTTCCGAACTTTAGCGTCCGTATCCTCTAAAAGTCCGATAAAACAGGCTTCATGCTCATAATATTCGTCCAGGAACTCGTCCAGGGCTGTTTCCGTTTTCACCATCTGATTCAGTTGAATCAGATTTTCCCGGACATTATTTCCGTCATATATTGCCCTACATATTTTTTTAATCATTCGTATTCTCCTTATTCTTCCTGTCCGCTGCAGGTTTCCGCAATAATCAGCGTCACCGGATGACTGCCCTCCATCAGATGATAGCTTCCCACCGGCCGTTCTGTTTCAATGCGGACGCTCACCATCTCCCGCCGTTTAAGTCCGGCTATTGTATCGGATAATTTATAGGCTTCCATCATCGTTTCCATAGTCACACAGGCAATAATAACACGGATACCCGCTCCATATTGGCAGATTCTCTCCAAAATTTCTCTCAATGCGCCGCC
>CABUAW010000079.1 GCA_902489645.1 uncultured Lachnospiraceae bacterium
CAGCTCCAGATTGGAGTAATCGCCACATATATTGTGTCCTGTTTAATCGGAGGATTTTATGTGGGAAGGAAGATAAAAAAGAGAGAGTTTCTATGGGGATTGATTGTCGGCATCCTTTATTACAGTATCCATATTGCGGCGGTAGTCGCAGTGGAAGGCGTACAGCCGGAGCGGATTGTACCGGGGACGGCTTTGGCGTTATTGTGCATGGGAAGCGGTATGTTGGGCGGCATGCTGAGCTGAAGGGATAAAATAAAAAAATAGCTTTTAAAATAAAAACAAGTATGATATACTGTTCGTGAGTGCAATGTATTGCGAATAAAAGAAGAAGGAGGCTTTCCAATGAAACATATTAAATCTTTAAACACACGTTCTTTAAAGAATTCTATGGTTAAAGGCGGATGCGGTGAATGTCAGACATCTTGCCAGTCAGCCTGCAAAACTTCCTGTACAGTAGGAAATCAGAGCTGTGAAAATAACAAATAATACATAAGCAGCGGCTTGGTAATCTGAGCCGCTGCTTATTAAATGTAAGGAGTATTAAGCGTGGTTCATCAGTATAAAAATAATGGTTACAATATTGTTCTTGATGTAAACAGCGGGGCTGTTCATGTGGTCGATGACCTGGTATACGATATCATCGCTTTATATGAAAAAGCTTCGAAGGATGAAATCGTAGGGGAGCTTTCAAAGAATTATTCGGCGGAGGATATTCTGGAAGCCTATGCAGAGGTTGAAGAACTGGTTAAAGAGGAATGTCTTTTTACAGAGGACATTTACAGAGATTATATATTTGATTTTAAGAAGCGGCCGACGGTTGTCAAGGCGTTATGTCTGCATATTGCCCATGACTGCAATCTGGCCTGCAAGTATTGTTTTGCCGAAGAAGGAGAATATCACGGACGCCGGGCGTTAATGAGTTTTGAAGTCGGAAAGAAAGCGCTGGATTTCCTCATTGCAAATTCCGGCTCCCGAAGGAATCTGGAAGTGGATTTCTTCGGCGGAGAGCCATTGATGAATTTTGATGTGGTAAAACAGTTGGTGGCTTATGGAAGGGCGCAGGAAAAGCTCCATGATAAGAAATTTCGTTTTACCTTGACAACGAATGGCGTACTTTTAAATAAGGATATTCAGGAATTTGCCAATAAGGAAATGGGAAACGTCGTTTTGAGTGTGGACGGACGAAAGGAAGTTCATGACTTTATGCGTCCATTCCGCGGTGGTCAGGGAAGCTATGACTATGTTATTCCAAAATTCAAAGAGATGGCCGAGAGCCGGAATCAGACGAATTACTATGTCCGCGGGACGTTTACCCACTATAACACAGATTTTGCTTCCGATGTGTTGAATCTGGCCGACGAAGGTTTTAAACAGATTTCCGTAGAGCCTGTGGTGGCGCCGGAGACGGAGGATTATGCCATCAAAGCATCGGATTTGCCGAAGATTATGGAAGAATATGACCGTCTGGCCGTAGAAATGCTGAAACGGGAGAAAGAAGGCAACGGCTTTAATTTCTTCCATTTCATGATTGACCTTTCCGGCGGCCCGTGTGTGGCCAAGCGGCTTTCCGGCTGCGGTTCGGGAACCGAATATCTGGCGGTAACGCCGTGGGGAGATTTTTACCCATGTCACCAGTTTGTCGGTCAGGAAGAGTTTCTCATGGGGAATGTGGACGACGGCATTGTACGGACAGACCTTCAGGAGGAGTTTAAATGCTGTAATGTCTATGCCCGGGAAAAATGTCAGGATTGTTTTGCGAAATTTTATTGCAGCGGCGGCTGTGCTGCAAATTCTTACAATTTTACGGGCAAAATTACAGATACATATGACATCGGCTGCGAAATGATGCGTAAACGTGTAGAATGTGCGATTATGTTGAAGGCAGCCAGAGAAGGAGCGTTATAAGATGAAAAACAATAAAGGAAAAAGTATAATTGGTCTTCTTTTGGTTCTGATTATCATTGCGGCCTGCGGGTTCGTATCCTGGAAGGGCGTTGATGAGAGCGGACAGGGAAGCGCCAGAAACATTAAACTTGGCCTGGATTTGGCTGGCGGTGTCAGCATTACTTATGAAGCCGATGAGGAAAATCCTTCATCGGAAGATATGAATGATACGGTCTATAAGCTTCAGAAACGTGTGGAAAGCTACAGCACGGAAGCAGAGGTTTATCAGGAGGGCAGCAACCGGATTAATGTGGAAATCCCGGGGGTTTATGATGCGGAAAAGATTCTCAGTGAACTTGGCAATCCGGGAACGGTTCGGTTTTATGAGGTAACGGACGCTTCCGCAGCCGATATGTCCGATGAAGAAAAAGCGGAGGCAAAGAAGGCGGCGGAGGCCGCCGGCTTATCGGACAGCTCTACATTTAATCTGGTCATGGACGGCAATGACCTTGTCGACGCCCAGGTTATGACTCGGAAGAACAGCTATGGCAACGCCGAGTATGTGGTTGAGCTGACGATGAATTCGGAAGGTACGGAAAAGTTTAAAGAGGCCACCGCACGGAATATTGGAAAGCCGATTTATATCGTTTATGATAATGAGGTGATTAGCTATCCGAAGGTCAATACAACGATTGAAAACGGACAGGCCATTATCGAAGGAAACTTCACTTATGACTCGGCCAATTCTCTGGCAACCTACATCCGTCTGGGCGCATTGAAGCTGAATTTGAATGAAATCCGTTCCAATGTGGTTGGTGCGAAGCTGGGTGAGGAGGCTCTTGCAACCAGCTTAAAAGCGGGAGCCATTGGCCTGGCAATTATCATTGTCTTTATGATTATCATGTATCTGGTTCCGGGTATTGCGGCAGGTCTTGCGCTGCTTCTTTATGTTGCGGTGATGCTGTGTCTGTTAAATGGCCTGGATGTGACCCTGACCCTTCCGGGAATTGCGGGTATTATTTTGTCCATCGGTATGGCGGTAGACGCGAATGTCATTATCTTTACGCGTATCCGTGAAGAGATTGCCGGCGGCCAGAATGTGCGAAATGCCATTCGGACCGGTTTCAAGAAAGCCCGTTCTGCTATTTTGGACGGTAATATTACCACATTGATTGCGGCCGCCGTTCTTTATATTAAAGGTTCGGGAACGATTAAAGGCTTTTCCATCACACTGGCTTTGGGTATTGTATTGTCTATGTTCACGGCCCTTGTTGTGACGCATTTTATCGTGAATGTCCTTTACGGTTTGGGCTTTACCAGTGAAAAGTATTATGGTAAACAGAAAGAGAAAAAGGTATTTCCATTTGTTCAGAAGGCAAAAATTTTCTATGTCATTTCTGCGGTTGTCATCATTGCAGGTTTTGTCGGCATGGGATTGAATCATTCGAATGGCAAAGGCGCTATGAATTACAGTCTGGACTTTACCGGCGGTACTTCCATGACCGTGCCATTCAATGAAACGATTGATGTGACGGGAGAAGATGGCGCGGAGCTGTTAAATGCGATTACGGAGGCAATCGGTACGGGGGACGTGCAGCTTCAAAATGTTCAGGGTTCCAATGATATTGTCATTAAAACTCAGGTATTGGATAAAGAGACCAGAGCAGATTTGAAGGAAACTCTTGTTGAAAAATATGGCGTAAATGAAAAAGCGATTGAAGAACAGAGTATCAGTGCGGTAGTCAGCGATGAGATGCAGAAGGATGCCATTATTGCTGTTGTGATTGCGGGTATCTGTATGTTGATTTACATCTGGTTCCGGTTTAAGGATGTTAAATTCGGCGCCAGTGCGGTATTTGCGCTCTTACACGACGTACTCTGTGTACTGACTGTTTATGCGCTGATTCGTATTCCTGTCGGCAATACGTTCATTGCATGTATGCTGACGATTGTCGGATATTCGATTAATGCGACCATCGTTATTTTCGACCGTATTCGCGAGAACCGTCAGGTGATGTACAAGGCGTCTTTGGAGGAAGTTGTCAATTCAAGTATTACCCAGACTTTGTCCAGAAGCATCAACACTTCCCTGACCACCTTTATCAGCGTGTTTATGCTGTATATTATGGGTGTGGCTTCTATCCGTGAATTTGCGCTGCCGTTGATGGCGGGTATTATTGCCGGAGCATGGTCCTCCATCTTTATTACAGGTACTCTCTGGTATTTGTTGAAAAAGATTGGAAAGAAGAATTAAAATCTATATGACAGAAACTCTGCCGGAGAAGAGATTTTCCTGTGGAGTTTTCTGCGTTTTGAAAGAACGGTTTAAAAATGAATGGAGAAGCTATGGAAAAATGGATGGTTGCCGCAAAAAAAGCAGATTTTAACCGGCTGTCAAAAACTTTTTCAATCAGTCCGGTACTGGCGCGTATTATGGTCAACCGCGGGATGAAAACGGATGAAGAGTTTCAGCAGTTTTTATACGGGGATTTAAGCGGACTCTATCGCCCGGAAAAAATGAAAGATATGGACCGGGGGCTTTGCCGTATCCGGCAGGCCGTCGATGGCGGGCAGCTTATTTGCATTGCCAGTGACTTTGATGTGGACGGGGTGTTTTCGGGCTACATTCTCTGGCGTGGCATACGCCGTGTGGGAGGCCGGGCCTATGTGGTGGCCCCGGACCGTATGCAGGAGGGGTACGGACTGAATACCCGGATTGTCCGGGAAGCCTATAAGAAGGGCGCCGGATGTATTTTGACCTGCGATAACGGTGTTGCGGCGATGGAGGCGGTAACAGAGGCAAAGGCTTTGGGGATGCATGTGGTCATTACCGACCATCATGAGGTGTATGAACTGCCGCCGGCCGATGCGGTTATTGACCCGAAACGGAAGGATTGCGAATACCCTTTTAAGGGACTGTGCGGCGCCGGAGTGGCATGGAAATTGATAGAGCTTCTCTATGAAGCCTATGATATTCCAAAGTCGGAATTTTATGAGCTGCTTCCCTTTACAGCCGTGGCCACAGTGGCCGATGTGATGGATTTGGTGGATGAAAACCGGATTATTGTCAAGTATGGGTTGCATGCTTTGGAGAGAACGGGGCATTTGGGCCTGCAGGCGCTCCTCCGTCACAGCGGTTTGAATAAGAGCTATATTTCCGCCTATCATGTCGGCTTTGTCATCGGCCCATGCTTTAACGCGGCCGGCCGGCTGGATACGGCAGATATGGCCATCCGTCTTTTGCAGACGGAAAATCGTGAAGAAGCGGAGCGGCTGGCGGCGGATTTGGTCGCACTGAACCAGAGCCGGAAGGAAATGACGGCCCTGGGTTATGAGCGGGCCGTTGACAAAATTGAAAAAGAGGGACTTGAAAAAGCGCCGGTTATTGTGGTCTGCCTGGATAATTGCCATGAAAGTCTGGCGGGCATTATTGCGGGACGGCTGAAAGAAAAATATCACCGTCCGGTTATCGCCGGAACAGAAAATAACGGAATGATTAAGGCGTCCGGCCGTTCCATCGAGGCTTATAATATGTACGAAGCTTTAAATGAGTGCAGAGATTTATTTGAACGGTTCGGCGGTCATGCCATGGCGGCCGGAATGAGTTTTAAAAAAGAAAATCTCAAACCGCTTCGGGAAAGACTGAATCAGGGCTGCGGACTGTCGGAAGAGGATTTAATGCCGGTGATACATATTGATGTTCCGATGCCTCTGGATTATATCAGTGAAGGTTTTATTCAGGAATTGGATTTACTGGAACCCTTTGGAAAGGGAAATCCCAAACCGGTATTTGCAGAGCGGCATTTTCATGTACTGCGGGCTTCGGTTATTGGAAAAAACAGGAATGTCCTGAAAATGTATGTGTGCAATGACAATGGGGTTCGGATGGAAGCTTTGTATTTCGGAGATATCGGGGCCTTTGATGATTATGTGGAAAAAGTGTATGGGACAGACGGTAAAAACCGGATGTATGCAGGGCTTTCCAATCCGGTGGACCTGGCGTTTACCTATTATCCGTCGCTGAATGAGTACGGCGGACGGCGGACTTTACAGATAATTGTACAGAATTTCCAGAGAATTCCCCGTTAAATGTTGTTTTTTTAGAGTAACCTGTGGTAAAATGGGTGGTATCGATTATTCCAGAAGAGAGGGAGAAAAGTATGAAAAAATTAGAGGATTATGTGGTTAGTATACCTGACTTTCCGGAGCCGGGAATTATTTTCAGAGATGTTACCAGTGTTTTGCAGGATGCCGACGGTTTAAATCTGGCGATTAATGCATTGATGGAAAAGCTGGAAGGACTGGAATTTGATGTCATTGCGGGCGCTGAATCGAGAGGCTTTATCTTTGGCATGCCTTTGGCTTATAATCTTCATAAACCGTTTGTACTTATCCGTAAAAAGGGAAAGCTGCCGAGAGAAACGGTGTCTGCTTCTTATGAACTGGAATATGGAACTGCAGAAATTGAAATCCATAAAGATGCGATTTTACCGGGACAGAAAGTCGTGCTTATCGATGATTTGATTGCCACCGGAGGTACTTCCAAAGCGATGATTGAGCTTGTGGAAGGCCTGGGCGGCGTTGTTGTTAAAAATCTTTTCCTTATGGAGCTGGCCGGCCTGAACGGACGGGCAAAGCTCGAAGGATATGATGTAGATTCTGTGATTGTGTATGAAGGAAAGTAGGGGATTCGATGGATAAAGTCATTGATGTGGACATTATCGAGGATGACCGGGATAAGGCTGAAAAAAGAGATTTTATACCCCCGGAGATTCTCTATGATGAACTTATTCAAAAAGTAAAAAAATATCATCCCTCAACCGATGTGAGCCAGATTGAGAAAGCTTATCAGATTGCATATAATGCCCATAACGGGCAGGTGCGTAAATCCGGTGAGCCTTATATCATTCATCCAATCTGCGTAGCGATAATCCTGGCAGATTTGGAATTGGATAAGGAAACGATTGTCGGCGGACTTCTTCATGATGTGGTGGAAGATACGGTGATGACACGGGAAGATATTGAAGCGGAGTTTGGCTCGGAGGTTGCTTTGATTGTGGATGGCGTTACGAAACTGGGACAGTTGTCCTATTCATCCGATAAAGTGGAACTCCAGGCAGAAAACCTTCGAAAGATGTTTCTGGCTATGGCGAAGGATATCCGGGTTATTTTGATTAAACTGGCCGACCGTCTTCACAATATGCGGACACTGAAATATATGAAGCCGGAAAAACAAAAGGAAAAGGCCAGAGAAACCATGGATATTTATGCGCCGATTGCCCAGCGTCTCGGTATTTCCAAAATTAAAATTGAGCTGGATGATTTGGCTCTCAGGTATCTGGAACCGGATGTCTATTATGATTTGGCCAAAAATATCGCCTCGAAAAAGAGCGAGAGGGAGGCCTTTGTGCGTTCCATTGTCGATGAGGTGAACCAGCACATGAAAAACGGCGGCATTAAATGCGAAGTCAGCGGTCGGGTAAAGCATTTCTTCAGTATCTATCGTAAGATGGTGAACCAGGATAAGACTCTGGACCAGATTTATGATTTATTTGCCGTGCGTATTATTGTAGATTCCGTCAAGGATTGTTATGCGGCTCTGGGATTGATTCATGAAATGTACAAA
This sequence comes from uncultured Lachnospiraceae bacterium, assembly GCA_902489645.1. Taxonomy (GTDB): domain Bacteria; phylum Bacillota; class Clostridia; order Lachnospirales; family Lachnospiraceae; genus Frisingicoccus. The sequence goes on from CABUAW010000079.1 coordinate 7,511, forward strand.
CCGATTCCGGGACGTTTTAAAGATTATATTGCCATGCCGAAGCCGAATATGTATCAGTCGCTGCATACGACGTTAATCGGGCCTTCGGGGCAGCCTTTTGAAATTCAGATTCGGACCTTTGAGATGCACAAGACGGCGGAATATGGTATTGCCGCCCACTGGAAATATAAAGAGGACCCGAATGGAAAAAATATAGAGAATAATGAGGAAGCCAAGCTGACCTGGCTTCGCCAGATTCTGGAATGGCAGAAGGATATGTCCGACAACAAGGAATTTATGAGTCTGCTGAAAAACGACCTGGATTTGTTTTCTGAAAGTGTTTATTGCTTTACACCGGCGGGAGATGTTAAGAATCTTCCGAATGGTTCGACACCCATCGATTTTGCCTACAGTATTCACAGTGCGGTCGGCAACAAGATGGTTGGCGCCAGAGTCAACGGTAAGCTTGTGACCATTGATTATCAGATTCAGAACGGCGACCGGATTGAAGTTATTACTTCCCAGAATTCTAAAGGACCAAGCCGGGACTGGCTGAATATTGTCAAGAGTACCCAGGCCAAGAATAAGATTAACCAGTGGTTTAAAACCCAATACAAAGAGGATAACATTCTTAAAGGCAAAGACCAACTGGACAAATACTGCAAGTCAAAGAGTATTATCCTGAGTGAAATTCTCAAACCGGATTATATGGATAAGGTTATCCGTAAATATGGTTTCAGAGACTGGGATGCGGTATTGGCGGCCGTCGGTCACGGCGGTTTAAAGGAAGGCCAGGTTATTAATAAGCTGGTTGAAGAGGATAATAAAAAGAAGAAAAAAGAAGTTACGGATACCCAGGTACTTAAAAATATTTCGGAGATTAACAAGAAGCCTGTTGATGACAAGCGGGAGAAAAAGGGAAAGAGCGGTATTATTGTCAAAGGTTTGGATGATGTGGCCGTGCGTTTTTCCAAATGCTGTAATCCGGTGCCGGGAGATGAGATTGTCGGCTTTGTTACCCGGGGACGCGGCGTTTCCATTCACCGGACGGACTGCGTGAATATGATTCATATTTCTGAAGAGGACCGGGCGCGGATTCTGGAGGCAGAGTGGATGGCTTCGCCGGATGAGGTGACGGGAAAATCCTATAAGGCGGATATCAATATTTATGTGGAGGACCGTGTGGGCGTACTCGTCGAGGTGGCCAGAGTATTTACGGAAAACGAAATCAATGTGACGGCCATGTCCAGCCGTTCCGGTAAAAATAATACGGCGACGATTAACGCCGCATTTGACATTCGCAGCGTGACTCAGTTAAATAAGGTCATTGACAAACTGAGAAATCTGGAATGTGTTTACGATATTGAACGAACAACAGGAGGCTGATACCCATGAATCTTGCAATTCGAATGATGGTCCTTGGGCCAGTTCAGACAAACTGCTATTTTTTAATAAATGAAGATACAAAAGAAGTATTGATTGTTGACCCGGCCGACCGGGCCCAGAAGATTATTGAGTGGCTCAACAGTGAAGGCCTGAAACCGATAGCTATTCTTTTGACCCATGGCCATTTTGACCACATTATGGGTGTGGACGGCGTAAAAAAGGAATATAATATTCCGGTTTATGCCAGCAAAGACGAGGTGGAAGTCCTTGCAAATCCTCAGGTGAATGCTTCGACGATGATGGGCGCTTACATTTCGCTGAAAGCCGATAAACTTTTTGCGGATGGCGACGTGTTGGAGCTGGCCGGGATGAAGTTAAAAGTCATTTCCACGCCGGGGCATACGATTGGAAGCGTCTGTTTCTATATTGAAGAGGAAAAAGTGCTGATTAGTGGGGATACCTTATTTGAGGCCTCCGTCGGACGTTCTGATTTTCCTACGGGAAGCAGTCGTCAGTTGATTGCGTCC
>CABUAW010000080.1 GCA_902489645.1 uncultured Lachnospiraceae bacterium
CCCGCCGGGTATTTTTCGCTGTCTGCATTTCCGGCGCCGCCGCATCCCCGCCTTCACCATCGGTTTCGTCATTGAGGGATATAATTCTCGCCGAAGCCGTATCCATACTTCCCACGCCGAGTTTTGAGGCCAAACGGATATAATCTATCGTCTCCGGCTTATATCCCATACTTTCGGCGGCATAGCTGTCGCAGAGTACCGGGTCTTTGAAACCGAGAACCCGGTTCATAATTACCGGATTCCCACCTTCCTCAAAATCCAAATCCCCGCAAATATTATCGACCAGCACAAAATCCTGATGGATAATGGTATTTAAATGGGCAATTGGCTTATGAAGCCCCATCGTATGAAACCGCCGTTTCTCGGAATCCGGAATAAGCCCTTTACTATTCTTTAAAGCGCAGGTAACTATGGTCTGGCAATGGCCTTTTAATACGGGCATATTCACCAGATAGTCGACCTCCAAGGCCTGTTTACATACCTTTAATTTCATTCCCGCACCATCACATTCCTGAAAGCGGTCTTTCTGAGTATCCACAAAAGGCACCCCATGTTGTCTGCACACAGCGGCGATTCCGCTGGCAATGACCGCTTCCGAGGTGCGTTCCCCCACCCAGGAGCCTTCCAGCACCACCAGATTCTCAAATCCATTATTTTTAAGATAGGTCAACGCGCCGTCCAGCAGCTCCGGATGTGTCGTCGCGCCGCCGGACGCTCCCTTTGCCACAACCAGATTTGGTTTCAACCCGATACGCCGGCGCCGGTCGCCAATATCTTCCGCCACTTTGGCTGCTTCTAAAACCCGTATGGCCATCTTTTTATAATCTGTCCCCCGAATCACAAAAATATCTTTCTGCTCCATCCTGCTATCTCCCTATTCTTTCAGATTCAGCTTTGCAAAAGCTTCCGCAAAGGCGTTATTTAACGGCTGCTGCGCCTCTTTCTTCTGCTTATTCAGATATTTCTGAACGTCTTTTTTACTCACTCCGGCGCCCTCTTTTTTCCGACGTTCCTGAAAAACGGACAGCTTTTCCTTATAACCGCAGGCACAGACAAAGGTCTGAGCATCCCCTTTGCCATACATTTCCATCCGTTTATGACATTTCGGGCAGCGGGCATTGGTCGTCCTGGCTACCGTTTCCCGATAGCCGCACTCTCTGTCCTGGCAGACAAGCATACGGCTATTTTTACCCTTCACTGACAGCATCCGCTTGCCGCACTGAGGGCACTTCGTATTTGTCAGATTTTCATGCCGGAATTTTCCGTCCTCGGTACGAATTTCCGAAACAATCCCTTCCGTATAGCTGCGAATATCCCGGATAAACACCTCTTTTTTAAGACGTCCCTCCGAAATCGCCATCAATTTCTTTTCCCAATCCGCCGTCAACGCCGGTTTTTTCAAATCTTCCGGCACCAGCTCCAAAAGCTGCCGCCCCTTGGATGTCACATGGATATCCTTATCCTTTTTTTCCATCAGAAACGTGTTAAACAGTTTATCAATAATATCTGCCCGGGTCGCTACTGTCCCAAGACCGCCCTTCTCCATCGCTGTTAAAAGTGTTGCTTCATTATAATACGCCGGAGGTTTTGTCTGCCCTTCGTTCACTTTAACAAGAGTAACCAGGCCGGAGGTTCCCTCCTTCATTTCCGGAAGCGATTGTTCCCGAATATCCTCTTCCTGCTCTTCCTCTTGGAAATCCTCATAAGCGGCCTGCCATCCCGGCTGCTTCATAACCCTTCCTTTGGCCGAAAATGTCTCGCCGCCGCAAATTCCCTTTAAAGCCGTCTGCTCATACTCACACGGCGGGTAAAGCACCGCCGCAAACCGCCGGACAACCAAATCATAAATCTTCCGCTCATCGCTGCTCATATGTTCCAGTTGAACAAACTGCTCCGTCGGAATAATCGCATGATGGTCCGATACCTTACTGTCATCCACAAAGCTTTTATTGAACTTCAACGGCTGATTTATCAGTTTGCCGGCCACCTTCCGGTAAGGCCCGACACTGCAGGCTTTCAGCCGTTCTTTGAGTGTCTCTGCCACATCTTTTCCTATGTATCTGGAATCCGTTCTCGGATAGGTTAATACCTTATGATTTTCATAGAGCCGCTGCATGATATTTAAGGTTTCCTTTGCCGAAAATCCGAAACGTTTATTGGCATCCCGCTGCAGCTCCGTCAAATCATAAAGCCCCGGCGAACAGGTCTTTTTTGTCGTCCGATGAACCTCTGTTACCGTCAGTTTTTCTCCCTGAACCTGGCTTTTTATCTTTTCTATCCGTTCCGCGTTAAAGGTCCGGCTGCTCCCCGACTTGCCATCCTGCCAGGTCCATGTGACACCGCCGCAGGACAAAGTCAGGCCGTAATATTTTTCCGGTTTAAACTCCCGGATTTCCTTTTCACGCTGAGCAATCATGGACAAGGTTGGCGTCTGAACCCGGCCGCAGGACAACTGGGCATTATATTTACAGGTCAGCGCCCGGGTTCCATTGATGCCGACAAGCCAGTCGGCTTCCGCTCTGGCCTCCGCCGCCGCATAGAGATTCATGTAAGCCCGTCCGTCCTTCAAATGCGCAAAGCCGTCCCGAATCGCTTTGTCTGTCACTGACGAAATCCAAAGCCGTTTTACCGGTTTATGACTTCCCGCTTTAGTCAAAATCCAACGGGCCACCAGCTCGCCTTCCCGTCCCGCATCCGTAGCAATAACCACATCGGAAATATCCTTACGGTATAAATGATTTTTTACGGTTTGATACTGTTTTCCCGTCTGTTTAATCACTACCAATTGAAATTTTTCAGGGAGCATCGGCAAATCCTTCATATCCCAGACTTTATATTTCGCGTCATAAGCCTCCGGGTCAGCCAGGGTGACCAGATGGCCCAACGCCCAGGTCACCACATATTTATCCCCTTCCAAAGCTCCCTGATTATTTTTACCGCACTTTAAAACCCGGGCAATATCTCTGCCAACCGAAGGTTTCTCCGCAATAACCAATGTTTTCATAATGTATTCCTTTCTATCGTTCAGATATTCGACAATCTTCTTACTTTCCCGTCCGGGCCCGTTTCCCGCCCGGTGCGCCTAAAGGTCATTGGACACGGACTTAAAGCCTTCACCAAGAATCTGACTCACTTCGCTGACAATGAAGAAAGCATTCGGGTCCACCTCCCGGACGATTCGTTTAATCTGTCCGAACTGGGATTTACGCGCCGCACAAAGAAGAACTTCCTTTTCTTCCATCGTATAGGCGCCGACAGCCTTTAAAATCGTGGCTCCCCGGTCCACATCAATGAGAATTTTATCTTTAATCTCCATATTTTTATCTGAGACAATTAAAAACATCTGACCATGCTCGCTGCCATAGACGATACTGTCGATAACCTTTGTCTGAGCAAACAAAGCCACCACGCCAAAAAGTCCCGCTTCTATATTATGAAATACAAAAACAGAAATGGCAAGTACCAATCCGTCCACCAGCATCAATGCCCGGCCAATCGGCAGATGGGGAAACTTTAATTGAAGCAGGAAGGAAATGGCATCTGTTCCCCCGGTGGAAAAACCTCTCAAAAATACCAAGCCCAGACCGGCGCCCATAAAAACCCCGCCAAAAAGCGAACCAATCAACCGCTCTTCTGCATACATCGGCAGCCACGGCGTCACTATATAATCCAAAATCACCGTGCTTAACAGCACCGCGCCAAAGCTCTGCAGCGTATATTTTCTCCCAAGATACTTCCAGCTCAGTATAAAAATCGGCACGTTGATAACAAAGGTCATCATACCAATCGGTAATCCCCACAAATATTGGATTAAAATAGCGATACCTGAAATACCGCCCGGGGCGATATTCGCCGGCACAAGAAAACAATGAATACCGATGGACATAATAAAAATTCCACCGACCTCAAAAATCAAATCCAACAGCTTTTCCTTTCCCTGAAATTTTTGTTCCATAGTTTTTTCCTCCTTTTCTCCTAGTGTTCCCCAAAACGAAAACGAAGAGTACATTTTTCATTGAAATATACTCTTCGTTGTTTTAGCATGATAAAGTTTTTAACGGCTTCCCCGGATATACGGTTTGCTCAACGATTCCGGTTCATTGCTCCGCCCGATAGAACCGAGCAGGGCGATTAATGTGATGATGTAAGGCAGCATCGCCAACGCCTGGGCCGGCAGCGGTACGCCGACGGCCTGTAATCGAATTTGAAGTGCATTGGCGCCCCCGAAAATGAGGGCCGCGCCAAAGGTTCCGAGCGGCGTATATCTGCCGAGAATAACCGCCGCCAGGGCAATATAACCGCGGCCGGAAATCATATTTTCCGTAAACACGCCCAACTGAACAAGCACCAGATAGGCGCCGCCGACGCCGCCCAAAATACCGTTGACCAGCATGGCAATATATTGATATTTGTGAACGGGAATTCCCGCCGCATCCGCCGCCCGCGGATGTTCGCCCACGGCCTGAAATGCCAGGCCTCTGGCTGTTTTTGCGTAAAAAACGGTAAAACATACAATTAATATGTATAGAAAATAGGTAAAAATATCCTGATTAAACAGAGCATCTCCAATCAACGGAATACTGCTCAGCCCCGGAATTTTAATCGTCGAAAATGTGGTCAACTGCTGATAGCTTTTTCCTTCTTTCAGGATTCTTGAAAAGAAGCTTGTCACACCGAGAACAAACATATTAATGGCTATGCCGCTGACGGATTGGTTCTGAGCCAGCTTAATGGACAGTACCGCATGAATCATACTGACCACGACGCCTCCCAGAATACCGCACAAAAGCCCCACCGCCAGGCTGCCCGAAAACATAGCTCCCGCGAAGGAACAAAAAGCGCCGCTCAGCATAACGCCTTCCATACCAATATTTAATATACCGGCCTTCTCGGCAAACATTTCACCCAGGCCAGCATAAATCAAAGGCACAGCCATACGCACCATAGCAGAGAAAAAGGCTGTAAAAAATCCAATCGTCAATATCTGTTCTAACATCTTTCTCTCCCCTTTCTATGCCGCTTTCTTTGATTTTTTTCTGTTTAAAAGCCCTTTGGCTAAAATAAGAAGCACCACAAGTCCGACAAGTATGTCCACGATGGCTGACGGAACGCCAAGCTGGCGCTGCATCGTATTCGCTCCAACCTGCATGGCCGCCATCGCTATGGACGCTATGACAACACCCACCGGATGATTTCCGGCCATCAGTGCAATCAATACGGCTGTGTATCCGCAATTGGAAGAAATTCCCTCCAAAAGCTTTTTCTGGATGGCAAGCACTTCAACGACTCCGGCCAGACCTGCCAGACCGCCGCTTAAAAATGCCGAAATAACAATATTTTTCATAACGGAAATACCGTTGCAGGCTGCCGCCCGCTTATTGAATCCGACAACCTTAATTTCATAACCAAGGGTCGTCTTTTCTAAAAGATACCACACAATGACGACCGCCGCCAACGCAATGATAAATCCCACATGGAGCCGTGTCGGCGGTAAAAGCTGGGCCAGCAATACCGACTCATCAATCTTCGCAGACTGGGGAACGCTGCCGGCCGGGTCCATCAAAAATGTCCGAACCGCAAGTCCAATCAAGTTGATGGCTATATAATTTAACATAATCGTTACAATGATTTCTGAAATTCCGAATTTTGCCTTAAATATAGCGGCAATGAGCGCCCAGATGCCTCCGGCCAAAAAACCGGCGACCAGTGCCAGAATCATCCGGAGAATTCCCGGAACCCCCGGAAGGCCAAGGGCCACCATGGCTGACGCAAGCGCTCCCATATAAAACTGGCCTTCTGCTCCGATATTGAAAAACCCGGTACGAAAAGCCACCGCACATCCAAGACCTGTAAAAATCAACGGCGTCGCTTTGACGAACACTTCACAGAATCCATTCAGATTACCGAAAATTCCACGAAAGAAATTCGTATAAGCATCCACCGGATTGGCATTAGACATGACAATCAGACCCGTTCCTACGATAATTGTTATCAGCGCAATAAGGATTGCCTGAACTATCTTTTGTTTTTTATCCGTCATCACATGGCCTCCTTTGTCATTCCGCCCATTAACAAACCAATCTTCTGTACATCCGCCTCATTGCGGTTGAGGACGCCGACAATCCGGCCGCCGAACATAACCGCAATCCGGTCTGACAATGCCAATATCTCTTCCAAATCAGCCGAAATCAGCAGCACACTCCGGTCCGAATTTCTAACGTCCATCAGTATCTGACGCACAAACTCCGTGGCGCCGATATCCAGTCCACGGGTCGGCTGGTTTGCAATAACCAGCTTTGCATCCTCCGTAACCTCTCTGGCAATAATAATCTTTTGCTGATTACCGCCGGATAAAAGCTTGACCACCGATTCCATCCCTGTCGTTCCCGTCGTTTTAATCTGGAACTTCTGAATCGCATTTTTTGCCTGCTCTTCAATCGGTTTTTTATTAAAAATACCTTTCCTGGAAAAAGGCTCTTTGTCATAATTTTTCAGCAGCATATTTTCTTTCAAGGTCATATCAATCACCAGTCCGTCCGCATGACGGTCGTCGGATATATAAGAAATTCCCTTTTCAAAACGCTGCTTCACCGTTGCTCTTTGAATACTTTCTTCCATAAAGCGAATTTCACCGGAAGTATTCCTGCGGATGCCTGCAATAACCTCGGCCAGTTCCGTCTGACCATTTCCGTCAACCCCGGCAATTCCAAGAATCTCTCCCTTATTCACAGTCAGATTAATATTGTCCAGTACCGCTTTTTCTCCTTTCAGGATATTCACGTCTTTAAGTTCCAAAGCGACACCGTTATCCGCCTGTTCCTGTATTTCAAAATCCCCGTGCAGCTCCCGTCCAATCATATACATGGACAATTCCTTTGGATTGGTTTCGGAAGTCACCAGTTCTTTAACTTTCTTTCCATCTCTCAAAATGGTTACCCTGTCGCTGATAGCCATAATCTCACTCATACGATGTGTAATAATAATAACAGCATAACCTTCTTTTTTCAATTTTCTCAGGACCTCAAAAAAATCCTGTGTTTCCTTTGGCGTCAAAACGCCCGTCGGTTCATCCAGAATAAGCAAATCCACATTCCGGTACAGAGCCTTCAAAATTTCTACTCGCTGCTGTTCACCCACGGATAAATCCCGGATTCTGGCATCGGGCCTTACCCGAAGTCCATATTTTTCCGCCAGCTCCACAATACTCTTTCTGGCGTCCATTTTTGAAAGGAAAAGGCCATCCTGCTTCAATCCCAGAATAATATTTTCCAGCACGGTCATTTTCTGAACAAGGGAAAAATGCTGATGTACCATACCTATTCCCTGGTCAATCGCCTCTCTTGGAGAATCAAATAAAACTTTTTTATCTTTCCAGTAAATTTCTCCGGTATCTGCCGTATAGATACCAAATAAAATATTCATCAGCGTCGTCTTCCCCGCGCCATTTTCGCCGAGCAGCGCATGAATCTCGCCTTTTTCCACAGATAAATCAATATCTTCATTGGCATATACGCCCGAAAAAGCCTTGCTGATATGCTTCATCTCTAAGATTGCCATAATCCTTCTCCTTCAATGTGTTCAATGAACCAGACATGGGACGTCCCGGCTCATTGCCAGTACGTCCCTTTTTGTCTGTTTTATATTTATATCTGTTTAAATTTAATTTCTGATGTTTTCATCAAGCGGTACTACGAATTCGCCGGATTTGATTGCTTCGATTTTTTCAGCAATCATTGTACGGACATCTTCAGGAATAGCGCTTTCCATATCATAATACGGAGCCATTTCAACAACGCCCTCGGCCATACCTAAATATTTAACTTCGCCTACAAATGTATCATTGACAACGTCCAGATAAGCGGATTCAATAACCAATGGCACATTGTACATGGAAGATGTAAGTACCGTTTCCGGAGCAAGTTCATGCTGGTCATAGGAATCACCTGTCGCATAAATACCGGCTTCCTGAGCCGCAGCAATTGCACCGTTACCACATTCATTGGCATCATGGGCGATAAAATCAACGCCGCTGTCAATCATGGCCTGAGCGGCCTCTTTAGCTAAAGCTGTATCTGTAAAGCTTCCTGTCCATGCTGTCTGAACTTCGATATCTGGATTAATGGACTTAGCGCCGTCTTCAAATCCATTCATGATTTTGATAAGGGATGCGCCTTCGATTGGTCCGATGAAACCGATTTTATTGGATTTAGTCATGCTTGCCGCAAGCATACCTTCGATATATCCGCCCTGTTCGCAGCTCATAACATAAGAAGCTACATTGTCAGCGGCGGCTGCTGCTTCCGTACAGATAAAAATTGTATCCGGATACTGTGCGCCGACTTCGATAGCCGGGTCACCAAACTGGAAACCATGCCCGATAACGATATCATAACCGCTCGCTGCATAATCTGTAAAAGCTGCCGCCATATCTGCGGCCTGAAGATTTTCTGTATAGGCGATTTCAGCGCCATATTTTTCTTCAAGTAACACAAGACCTTCATATGCGGACTGGCAGAATCCCATATCATTTACCGCGCCGGTGACGCACAGCGCAACCTTCAGGCTCTCGCCGTCTGCAGCGGCTGTTGTTTCTCCGTCGGCCTCTGCCGTCGTTTCTGCCGTTGTTTCTGCGCTTGTCTGCGCTGTTGTTTCCTTTGTGCCGCCGCCGCATGCTGTCAGCATGGATACAGCCAGTGTCAGGCTCAATGCCATTGCCACAAGTTTTTTCATTGTTTCAATCTCCTTTACCCTTTTAGTGATTACTTCATTTTATATTAAATAAATATAAATGACTATTTCGAAGACATCGGATAGACCACCGGGAAACGCTCCGGAAGTTCAATACCGGCTCTTGAACGAATAGCTGCTGCATGTTCTTTCGCTGCGGCCAATACTTCTTCTTCATTTAATGAAAGAACAATGCGGTCTTTCATCAGCCATTTGCCATCACACATAGTACTCTCCACATTTGAAGAATGCATGGAAGATACAAGGTTAGCCACCGGGTCATGTAACGGCAACATTCCGGCAGAATCCGGATTAATCACAATCAAATCCGCTTTTTTGCCAACCTCAAGGGAGCCGTAAAGTTCCTCATCCATCAGAGCCTTTGCGCCATTAATCGTTGCCATTCTCAAAATTTCCTGAGCCTTTACGACATCCGGTTCCAGACGCCATCCCTTATGAATCAGCGATGTCAGATACATTTCGTCTACCATATCCATACGGTTATTGGAAGGAGCGCCGTCAGTACCAATCGTTACGCAAATACCCTCCCGGAGCATCCGAGGCACCTTTGCAAAACCGAGGACACGCATGGCGGCCGCCGGATTATGGGACACCTTAACCTGATGGTCACGGAACATCTCAACCTCTTCATTG
>CABUAW010000081.1 GCA_902489645.1 uncultured Lachnospiraceae bacterium
CATCCGCCAGAATTCATCTCCGGTGAAGCTGTCCACAAGCCGTCCGTCTTTAATATATATACTCCGGTCAACCAGACCTTTCAGAAAATACAGCCGATGTTCCGCTATGACGACCGTATGGCCCCGGCGCTTTAACAATGCAATTTGTTCCCGCAATCGCTCTATCGCCGTCTCATCCAGATTCGCCGTCGGTTCGTCCAATACAAAGACCGCAGGGTTCATGGCATAAACACTGGCAAAAGCCAGCGTCTGTTTTTCACCGCCGGAAAGGGAGAATATACTCCGGTGCATTAATTTTTGAATGTGAAGCCGCTCAATGACCGCAGCCAGCCGTTCTTCCATCTTTTCCGGCGCCATTCCTTCATTTTCCAGTCCAAAGGCCAACTCACTGTCCGTATCCAGATTAAAAAACTGACTTTTAGGATTCTGAAATACCGAGCCGGCATACCTGGCCAGCACATACAGTTCTGTACTCGCTACCTTCTGGCCTTCAACCTCAACCTCTCCGCAAAGTGTGCATTTTTCCGTGAAATGGGGAATCAGCCCATTGATTAATTTCGTCACCGTTGTTTTTCCGCAACCGCTTTCTCCGCAGAGTAACAGACATTCGCCCGGAGAAATCTCAAGATTGAAATGGTGAAGCGTATTTTTTTCATTTCCGTAATCAAACGATACATTTTCAATCCGTACCACAATACTCTCCCCCTTATATTATAAAGGCTGCCGCCATAAAAACAATGGATAAGCCTATCGAAATCCAGTCTAAAAATCCCATATGTAACCGAATCACGCTTGTCTTTGGCGCCGGATTTTCAATTCCCCGCGTCACGGCCGCCGCTGACAGCTCTTCGGCTGTCTCACTGGCAGAAATCATCAACGGAACAACCAGCGCTTCCAACTTCTCTATGCCCCGGACATTACGCAGGCGCATCGCGTCCCGAATGTAACCGGCCTCTTCTTTAATCGCCGGGAAATAGCGCAATGTTACCGAAATTGGAATAATTAAATTCTGGGGCACATGGAGCTTTCGCAGCCCAACGATAAATTTTCTTAAAGATATTGTTTTCACCATTAAACAGCCAACCATGAGACACGGAAACATTCTGCGGGCATAATTTATAAAAATGGAAAAGCTGGTCGCTATTATTTTTGGAGACACGGGAAGCACATACCACTGTACCGCCAACACCATCCAAAAGACCAAAAAGCATCGAATTCCCGCACCCACGCACCCACAAAGCAGCATCAAAACAAACAGTGTACTCATCCATCCCAGCTCCACCTTCAAAGAATTCTGGGTAAAGGCAACGATATTGGCCATTATGAGCAGGAAAAGTCCTGTTCTCGAATCAATACTTAACTTCATCTTACACAATCCCTGCTTTACTAAAATGCTTCTGAAACATTGCTCTGGTGATAAATGCCCCGATAATGGCCCCGATAATCGGCGCCACAAATAACACAATCAACATTTCCTGTGACGAAGCGGCTTCCAATGCAGCGACATAGTCCGCCGGCATTCCCTGTGCTGAAATCTGGGCCAAAAAGCTCTCCCGCATCAGCCATATTGGCAGCGGCGAACCGGTCATTCCCAGAGAAAAGCACACAAAAGCCAGGATATTTCCCCGAAAGCTTCCATACTTTGTCACTCCCCGGACAATCTCTCCAAGGCCGCAGGCTATCACAAAGCTGACCAAAATAATCACCGTGAACTGTCCGGTTACAAAGTAAATCAACGCCGTAATCGCTCCCATAAGCAGAACAGCTCCCGGCTTCTGTACCTTAATGCACATAAGCATAAACGGGATGCCGGAAAACAGGGCGATAAAGGCCGGCATTAAAATCCACAGCATCGGATGAAACCCGCTAAGCAGCATAAAAATAAAATTGATAACAAAATAAATTGCCGAGAAAATACCTATCGTAATCAGTTCTTTCCCTTTCAGCATTTTCCCATTCGTCGAATCAGACATTTGTTTTTCTCCTTCCCGGTTAGTTTTTTCTAACCTCAGACAAAGATATCAAAACTCACGCCGTTTGTCTGTCCCGATTCGTCTGTTTGGTCCTTATTGGACATTTATATTTAAAAGAACAAAAAAAGAAGGACACCGTTTCACGAAACTTCATTCGTCAAACGGCGTCCTTCTTTGATTTCGATTTTTTATTGTTTATAACCAGAACATCAACACGGCCGTACTTTCCGGCATGTGGGGCCGGCCCACACTACAGCTTACGGTCACCGGAATAATGCCACTCATTTCCCCGCCATGGCGTTTTCGAAAATGACAGGCATCCAAAGGAATCCGCAGCTGCCCATTTTTAATTTCTGCCTGATGAAGCATCCCATTCTGTTCAAATTTCAAGGATTCAAGATGGCCTGTCATGGCTTCGCCATTCACTCGGGACTGGGCGCTCATTTCGCAAATAGACAATTGGAGCCAGCTTCCCCGCTTATTATGCCTGAGAATGGCCGGACGTTCAAATCCCCGATTGGCCATAGATACTTCAACGCCTTCCGGATGGCCGATACGAAACAACATAAATTCCACCGGATATGTCCCATACTCCAAAACCTCACTCAAAAAATTGCCGGAGGCCGATTCTTTTTTATCTGCCGAATGTTCTCTTCGCATTTCCCTGTCGCTGCGAATCATGTTGACCAGTACATGATATTCCAGGTTTTCAATCATCCGTTTTAAATGGGCCGGAATCTCAGTATCCGCCATACCGATATTGTGAAGATAGGCTTCCAAATCGACCATAAGCTTCTTATATCCGTCCAGCCACATTTTTCCATTCGGCGTAAATGTATAATCCTTTGTCAGCAAACCATTTTCATAACATATTTTTAAATATCTGCTGACAGAACCATGATGTACGCCGCAGATATCCGCAATCATTGCCACATTTCCCCGCCGGTTTCCCAGCTTTTCCAATTCAATCAGATATTGAAGCTGCTGCATTGTCGGCAGATTATCCCGTTTAAAGTTATCACCCTGAGCCATCCTTTTCCCCTCTTCACCATATATGTACATTCAATTCCCGATAATTTTCGCTGTCGGGAAGTGTATTCTCATTGTCCGAAAATCCTATCATGCCGTAACCTTCTATGACCGCCATTCTTGAGCCAAAGGTAAAGGTCAGCACATCTGTCGGAATTTTAAATTCATCTTCGGTCTTTTGTGCCGGTTTCCAGTCAAATTCCGCTTTGTACCAGAGATATTTTGGCGCTTCGTCACTTATTTTTCTCAGATAAAAGAAACTGTTTTCATTTCCAATTTCTAAACGGATATCATTCGAAAAAAGCCGGTACTCATCGGCCAAAACCCGGGGATATCTTTTTTCCGCCCGGTATATTCCTACGCAAAAATCATATTCTCCTTCATCATAGAAAAAACGCAGGTTCGTATTTCTCACAATGCGGTCATAGCTGTCGCCGTATTTCATAAAATCACAAATTCCATGAATAACCTCCCCGCTGACCACATGCTCCATCCGGCAGGCGTTTTCCTCAGCCAGCTCTTCATCCAGGCCGCAAATCATCTGGATAAACTGAGTCAGGTGCTGATGGCGGGCCAGACATTCGGCTCCCTGGGCCTTTCCAAACGAAGTCAATTCCAGATTGCTGTCTTTTTCCGGGGACTGTATATACCCATGCTTTACCATCTGCTTAATGATGTACGACAGCTCCCGCTTTGTCATATCAAATTCAATGCAAATATCCGGTATTGTTATCGGCTTTCCCTCTCTCCACCAAAGATACATGGTTTCAAGAACGTCTTCCTCCCGCTCTTCCTTCGTATAAAACATATTGCAACCAATTTGACCGTTAAATGCTTCTTCCATTTGTACTATATCCCTTTCTTACCGCCAGCCTCTAATATAAATCCGGCTGTGTCCGCATATAGGTTAGCATCTACTAACCCATATATAATATAGCACACACTTTTTTTATCATCAATTCATCTTATTGATAATATTTCTTATTTGATTCATTTTGTCTATTCAATATCCAATCCTTTTGCCCTTTTTCTAACTGCGCGATATTTTTCCGGTATATCCGTTTCCGACATGTTTTTGGGAATATCACAGGTTCCGGCCGCTTTTGCTGTTTCATAATACCAACGCTTATAATCAAGTATATCCAAAGTATCCTGTACCTGCTTTAATTGCTGCAGCACAGCTTCCCGCTGCCTGTTAATTAAGGCGAGCCTTTGGTCTATGGTGGAATCGCCTTCAATACACCAGTCAATAAAGTGTTTAATCTCTTTAATCGGCAACCCTGTTTTTTTCAGACATGTAATAAGGGACAGCCATTCAAAATCGGAATCCTGAAACATGCGGATACCGCCGCCGGAACGTTCTACAAAGGGTAAAAGTCCCTCTTTGTCATAGTATCGCAGCGTGGAAGGCGCTACGTTGAGTTTTTTTGCCATTTCTCCAACCGTATAAAACATAGAATAAAGCTCCTTAAAATTTTTTTGAAAATCTCTTGACTTAAAGTTGACTTTAAGTTGTATATTGTAGTTGAACTTGCAAAAGTATCTTACCAACCTACTACAAAAAAGTCAATAAGGAGAAATAAAATGGCAATCAGTGAATTTGCAAAACAGTATCACGAAAAAATGTTTCCGGACGGCACTTCCGAATTTTCAGAAACAGACCCGGAGTTTATGGAGCGGTTTGAAAACTTTGCTTTTGATGAGGTAATCAACCAGGATGATTTGGACGATAAGACCCGTTTTATGGCAATTTTAGCGGCGCTGCTTGGCTGTCAGAGCAGTGATATGTTTCGGGTGGCGCTTCCTGCGGCATTGCATTTTGGTGTGACTCCGGTGGAGGTCAAGGAAATTGTGTATCAGGCAGCGGCCTATCTCGGCATCGGCAGGGTCTACCCTTTTCTGAAAATTACCAATGACGTATTGTCGAAGGTCGGGTTCAAACTTCCCCTGCCCGGTCAAGCCACGACCACAGCAGAAAAACGCCGGGAATCCGGCACGCAGGCACAGGTGGATATTTTCGGGGAAAACATGCGGGACTTTTGGAAATCCGGCCCGGAGGAAAGCCGCCACATCAATTTGTGGCTTGCGGCGAACTGCTTCGGGGATTATTACACCCGGACAGGGCTTGACTATCAGCAGCGGGAAATGATTACCTTCTGCTTTCTGGCGGTCCAGGGCGGCTGTGAACCGCAGCTTACCAGTCATGCCGCCGCGAACATGAAAATCGGCAATGACAAAGAGTTTCTTATCGAAGTAATTTCGCAATGTCTGCCGTATATCGGCTATCCAAGGAGCCTGAATGCCCTGCGGTGCGTCAATGAGGCGGCAAAATAAGGAGGAGGATTCAAATGGAATATGTAACTTTATATAACGGCGTGAAGATGCCCCAGCTTGGATATGGCGTTTATCAGGTGACCCGGGAGGAATGTGAACGCTGTGTATTGGATGCTTTAGAAGTAGGCTACCGTTCACTGGATACCGCGCAGAGCTATTTCAATGAGGAGCAGGTGGGAAATGCCATTGCAAAATCCGGCGTTCCCAGAGAAGAAATTTTCCTCACCACAAAGGTATGGATTGAACACTATGGCTATGAACAGGCGAAACAGTCAGTGCTGGAATCCATGGAAAAGCTCCAGACCTCTTATCTGGATTTGATTTTACTTCACCAGCCTTTTTCAGATTATTACGGCGCTTACCGGGCCTTGGAGGAATTATACAAAGAAGGAAAGGTCCGGGCAATCGGCGTTTCCAACTTCTATCCTGACCGCCTGGTAGATATTGCCTCCTTTGCAGAAATCAGGCCGATGGTGAACCAGGTGGAAACACACCCATACAATCAGCAAACACTTGCAAAGGAATATATGGATAAATACCAGGTACAAATCGAGGCATGGGCGCCCTTTGGCGAGGGCCGGGGAGGTCTGTTTGAAAATCCGGTTCTTTCCGCAATCGGAAAAAAATACGGCAAGACCACGGCACAGGTCATGCTGCGCTGGCATTTGCAGCGGGGCGTGGTGGTCATTCCAAAGTCCACGCATAAAGAACGGATGGAAGAAAACTTCCATGTATTCGATTTTGCATTGAATGAGGAGGATATGCAGGCGATTGCCGCACTGGATAAGGCGGAAAGCTCCTTCTTCTCCCACTACGACCCGGCAATGGTGGAGTGGTTTGTGAAAATGGTAGAAGAACGCAAAAACAATCGTGACAGCTTCAAAGAAAAGAAGAACTGGTAAGAAAGGGAAATAAAAATGAAGGATGTAATGATATTAACCGGAGCAGGCCAAATCGGCATGGCCATCGCCCGGAGAATGGGTTATGGGATGACAATCGTTATTGGCGATAAGAAACCGGAGAATGCTCAGGCGATTGCTAAAGTTATGAATGACGCAGGTTTTGATGCCGTACCTGTGGAAATGGATTTATCTTCCCGCGATTCTATCCTAAATCTCATTGCAAAAGCGAGGGAATATGGAGAAATCTCCATGCTGGTCAATGCGGCCGGTGTTTCACCCAGTCAGGCTCCGATTGAGGCAATCCTGAAAGTGGATTTGTATGGTACGGCGGTTCTATTGGAGGAAGGTAATCAAAAAAGGCGGCGCAGGTGTCACGATTTCCAGTCAGTCCGGTTGGCGTATGCCCGCCCTGACTGCCGAGGAAGATGAATTGCTGGCAACAACACCACCGGAAGAATTGCTCAACCTTTCCCTGTTACAACCGGAGAATATCCGGGATACCCTGCACGCCTATCAGATGGCGAAACGCTGCAACGAAAAGCGCGTCATGGCGGAAGCCGTTCAATGGGGCAAACGGGGCGCCCGAATCAATGCGATTGCCCCCGGCATTATTGTGACACCGCTGGCGGTTGACGAATTTAATGGCCCTCGGGGAGATTTCTATAAAAATATGTTTGCGAATTGCCCTGCAAGGCGCCCGGGAACGGCGGACGAAGTGGCAAATGCGGCAGAACTGCTGATGAGCGATAAAGGAGCGTTTATTACCGGTTCTACTTTCCTGATGGACGGCGGTGCGACTGCCAGCTATTTCTACGGGCCGTTAAAACCGAAGGAACAGAAAAAAATAAATGAATAAAACAGGAGGAACCAACAGTGAACAGACCTTATATTTTTTGCCACATGCTGACATCCCTGGACGGGAAAATCATGGGGAATTACATGGATACGCCGGAAGGCGGCGCGGCCGAGGATGTGTTTTACAATATCGCTTTCGGAAAAGAGCCATATTACCGGCATCAGGGCTGGCTGTCCGGGCGTATCACAACGGATGATAATTTTACTTTTTATGAGAAGCCGGAACTGGACGAAGCGGCTCCGGCCGTGCCGGAAGGTGATTTCGTTGCAAAGAAAACGGATATGTATTATGTTTCCGTTGATTCGTCGGGAAGGCTTGGCTGGAAAAGCAGCACGTTGACCTACTCCGGTACAACGGCCCATGTGCTGGAGGTGCTGACGGAACGGGCCGGAAATGCTTATAAAGCCTTCCTGCGGAAGCTGGGAATTTCTTATATCATTGCAGGGACAGATACGTTAGACTATGCGCTGGCCATGCAAAAGCTGAAAGAACTGTTTGGCATTGAAACGCTGATGCTGGGCGGCGGCGCCGCGCTCAACTGGTCCTTTATTCAGGCAGGAATGTGTGATGAAGTGAGCGTTGTCATTGCCGCTGCGGCTGACGGTTCCCCGATGACCCAGACGCTTTTCATGGCACGGGACGGATTGAGTGACGAAACACCGGTAGGCTTTGACCTGCAAAGTGCTGAGGTGAAAAATGGCGGCAGCGTGTGGCTGCGTTATAGGGTACGCCCGGTGAAAGGAGTGTAAACAAAGTGGGAAAAAGAATGTTAATCGTATATTATTCTGTGTCCAATGGCAATACAAAACGAATTGCCAAACGGCTGCAGGAAACTACAGGCGCGGATATCGTACGCATCGAAACTGTAAAGCCCTATTCCGGTTCCTACAATGATATTGTGGAGCAGGGACAACAGGAGGTAAATCGCGGATATCAGCCGAAGCTCAAACCTTTGGCCGTAAATCCGGCAGATTATGATGTGATTGCCGTAGGTACGCCCACATGGTGGTATACAATGGCTCCGGCGGTATTGACATTTTTGAAATCCTGCAACTGGAAGGGAAAGACTGTCATTCCGTTTCAGACCCACGGCGGCTGGCCGGGGCATGTGATAAAAGATATAAAGAACATCTGCAAAGGCGCCGCATTTTCCCATGAAATGGAGATTCAATTTGATTCGACCGGCGGAGCGGAATTGATAACAGCGAATGACCGCATTGATGCGTGGACAGGACAAATAAGGAGGATGTTGCAATGAAACCGGAAGAAGTAAGCGTATTCCCGACTGGCGGGAAAAATGAGGCATTTGCAAAGTATTTTGTGGGGCAAAGCTATCTGAATATGCTGACAACGGAGGGCGTGACAATCGGCAATGTGACCTTTGAGCCGGGATGCCGGAATAACTGGCATATTCATCATGCACAGCAGGGAGGCGGACAGATTCTTCTCTGTACGGCTGGCCGGGGCTATTATCAGGAATGGGGAAAGGAAGCGCAGGAACTCCACCCCGGAGATGTCGTAATAATCCCAGCAGGGGTAAAACACTGGCACGGGGCCGCACCGGATAGCTGGTTTGCTCATTTGGCTGTGGAGGTTCCCGGCGAAGGCGCTTCAACAGAATGGCTTGAAGCAGTATCTCAAAAAACCTACAGTCGCCTGAAATAAACCAGCGATGGGAAATGCTGCAAATCATTTTTTACCAATAGTAATTTAGAAAAAACCGGGCAGGGCTTCAGGCGGCGGGCATAGCCCGTTCATCTTGCCGCCCGCTGGCCCGGCTGGATTTACTATTCATACTTTTTAAGTAATTGCTTAAATATTATAGTGCCTATTGCTATTTGATAAATTAAATAGCCACCCAGATATAGCACTATTAAGCGTGAACTTTCAATGATTTCAAGTTTCCCCAATATGGAAAATATTATTAATGAAACGCTAACTGTTATAAGTCCGATTGCATACGCATAACGCCCGCTTCTATCTCTTAATTTTATTTTTAACTCATCGTGAAGCTCGATTTTTTCATTTTCAATTTTTTCTTGATACCGTTCTTTGTTTTTAGGGGCAATCCAATAGAAATATTTACAAGTCATAACAATACCAGAACAAATGGCTCCGGCAGCCAAACCGATAAGCAAACTGTCCAGAACACTATCTCTGGCCGGAGCTTCTTCCAGATTTCTCAATAAGCATTTGCGAATTCTCCGAAGCCTGCTTTTCTGTTTTTGGCATAAAAAAGAGCTGTTGCTCCGGTAGAATAGTCATCTGCCTT
>CABUAW010000082.1 GCA_902489645.1 uncultured Lachnospiraceae bacterium
GGACAGGGAAAATAGAATGATGTGATTGAGGAACTGAGAAGAGTGTGTTATACTGGCAATACGGAAAGTCAGAACACATAAAGGCGGCCTACCCTCCATTTTCGGAGGGGCAAACCCTCCAGACGAAAGAAGGAGGGCGATGCCAATGTATGTTACATATTCGGATTTAATCCAGATAGGTATACTCATTGTTGCCCTTGTAAGTCTCATTTACGAGATATTCAGGGGAAGAAAATAGCCGCCCACTACTGCCAATAGTGAACGGCTGCTTAGTAATAACAGTCATTTAACAATTTGGGGGTAGGCCGTGTGCTTCTGGCTTTCCCTTTTTCTATTTTCAATATAGCACATCTGGCAGTAGGACGCAAGAGATTTTAAAAATATCGCTGACGGTCCCATTCTCTATCAAGGGTTCACATTCGTGTGAGCCGACAGAAAGCCCATATTTCGACTTTTGAACATTAGACGAATTTAGTGGTTATTCTGTTTTATAGCGAGTGTATGAAGAAATTCGTCCGCAGATATTTTTAGTTCTTCTTCCAAAGGTGCTTTGACAGGTGTTTCGGGAGAGGTATCTTCAATTTCTTCTTGTTCCTGTTCTTGCTCCTGCGCTTTTGCATTTTTTCTCGCTTTCGCTTTTCGTTCTCTGTCTACAATACGGGAGTTATTTAAAATCTCAAAGTTGAAAAGTTGTTGTGTATCGGCTAGGTATGAGCCTTTTTCATCATTTAGTAAGAAAAAGATTTGGTTATCAATTAAGGCTTGATAGTGGTTTTGGACTTCTTCCTCACTCATTTTGAGAGTAAATGCACATCGTTCAATAAGGTTTTCAAGATTATCCTTATCAACCTTGCAATACCAGCCATAAGGTTGGCACATCTCCTGTCGGAAGAAACAAATAACTGCTATTACTTCTGCGCCCTGTGCTTTGATTAGCTTACGCACATTGACAGATGATAAATAGTCCGTTTCTATTGTAAAGTAGGTTAGCCCTAAGTCGTATGCAACTCCGTTTACGCTGACTTTAGGATATTTTTGGTTAATTTCAGAAAGTAGAGAGTTATCCAGATTTTCTCTTTTTTCTATAACGGTTTTATTTTCTTTTTTATTCATATTTCAATTTCCTTTCAGTATCATATATATTTTAGTATTAAGAGAGTACATCAAAGTACAGAACAATAAAGCACTCTACAATATAAATCAACATATCATTTCACAAGACATATAAGCAAAAACATCAAAATACCTTACCAGACCACACAATACAAGAGGCCTTGATGAGTCTTTGCAGAGTCCTGCAGAACATACATTGATAAATATTAAGGGGCTACTAATAACCCCTTTTAGACAAGATTGAAACGCAATACTGAAAGGAAGAATACCCGACATTCCATGTAGTGGATAGCAGAATACATTTTGACGAAAAGGGACTGCCACATTGTCATACTTCCATGTTGCCGATACATGAGAAAGAAGATGGCAGTAGGAGTTTTAATGTGAGCCAACACCAGAAAGGAAAAGATTATTTTAGAGGTCTTCAAGACCGTTTCTACAGTTATATGAAAGAGCGTTATCCAGATAAAGAGCTAGCGCGTGTAGACCCTCAAAAAGAGCATAGAAAGAAAATGTCTGTACGAGAATATAAAGCAAATCAAGACTTCAAGAAAGAAATTGAACTTTTCTGCTCTACTTGCTATAATGTGATAGAAAGATAAATCGGGATTTGTTGGAATATTCGGCGAACTGAATTATGAGTTTAGAATACATGGAGACAGTATGAAAAAGACAGTAAGATTAGTGTTGGAAACCATTGCTACGGTTTTTGTGATATTTGTTTTTTATTTTGTTCAAGGCGCAATAGTGGTGACTCAAGGACTTGACGGAGTAAATGCAAAGTGGATTCAGAGCGTTTTTATCTGGGCATCCGTAATTGTGGCGCTCGCATTCTTTTTAATCAAGGATAAGAGCTTGAAAAACCTCGGTTTCAGGAAGGTGGATGGAAAAGGCTTTCGCGCGGTATTATTCTGTTTACCTGTGCTTCTTGTTGCGCTCTCCGGGCTTGTTTATGGAATCGAGCTTACCGGCAACGGGATTGTCCTCGCAAATCTTGTGCTTACAATTGGAATCGGTTTTTCGGAAGAGATATATTTTCGTGGAATCATTTTGCATAATTGGCTTAATAACCGGGGAAAAACACCTGCGATTATAATATCTGCGGTGCTTTTCGGAGTGACTCATCTCATGAATATACTTGGCGGGGCTGGTCTCACGGCGACAATCATGCAGATATTCTTTGCGCTGTTTTACGGTATTATCATGGCAATAATACTGATTCGTACCAATAGCATCTGGCCATGTATTATATTACATTTCATGCATGATTTTTGCAGTTGGACCGGTATGTCAGGAACACCGAAAGAAGATACCATTCTGGCTGCTGCTCAGACTGTTGTGCTGTTGATTTACATGGTTTATTTGATAGTCAAAGAAAAGAAGACTGTGAAGAATTAAGATGTACTATGTTGGATATTTCCCGTTTGTAGAGCAGTAAAAAATTCCAGTTTGTAAGGATAAATTAAAGTTAAAACAAAATGATATAGAAAATTCAATCAATTAGCTGCAAAAAGCATTAAAAACAAAAGCATAAAAAAGTAAATTAGTTAATTGAGTTTTTATTTGTAAAATGAAAAAAATGAGTGTTTGGAGCGTTTTTGTTCTGAATTGATAGGGAAAACTATGCAGATTAAGCCTGGAAAATTTGTATAAATTTGTATAAAAAGGAAAGCTTAAAACTAAAAAACAGCGTATTCATAGGGAGTTTACATTTTTATAATGTTTCCGACGATGAATTAGGGGAAACAGAGATTCTAATATTTCCACAGAATTATATTCGCAATTTGGTGCCGGCGGCAATTCATTATAATTTTGAATCTTAGGAAATATAACCACATCAATTCCAACAATATATATACGGTCTTTTATCAAGTCAAAATTGGAAGGACACATATTAGTGCATTTGCCATCTTTTACCCAAACCGCTTTGTATGCGATTGCCTTGCAGGTAGCGGCCTTTACTGTATCTATTAGATTTGCAATGTGTCCATTTGTATCAAATTTTATATTCACAATTTCCCCCGAATTTAAAAAGTTTATGGTTAAGTTTATATTAGGTGTATACAACTATAAATTATCTATATGATATCATGTATTTAGACGGAGCGCGACGGACTAATTCAAGAAAGGATAAATTTTTATGAACAAAACAAAAAGCAGGAATTATGACGGAGAATTACTGACCTATCAGCAGACAGCAGAAAAAAGCAATCTCGGAGTTAACACAGTTATGAAACTGGCACTGGAATCAGGAGCATTAGTCAAAATCGGAAGAATTTCAAGAGTAAACTGGAAAATATTTTTTGATTATATTACTTCGGCATATCAGGTAGTTGAATGATATGGGGATTTCAGAGTGCAACAAAGAAAAATACCCTTAAAGTGTTGCAACACTAAAGGAGAAATACAGCCGGAGAACGTAAGCGAAGTAAAGGAATTTATTAGGATGTTAGAGAGCAGGGGCAAGAATACACTGGCAGCCTTGAAATCAGCGAGGAACTATCTAAAAAGCTGCGGAGGCGAGGTTGATGAATAGTGAAAAAGGGAGGTTGGCGCATAGTGTATCAGGAAGTAATGCGGAATCCTAATATTTCAGCAGAAGCTAAAGCAATATATGCTTATCTTGCGAGTATTGCCGGGACTGGAAACACCGGCTATCCGTCCATAGATATTATGCAAAGGGAAATGTGTATGAGCAAAAACAGGCTCACAAAGTACATGGGGTAGCTGATAGCTGCCGGAGTTGTCGAGAAAGTACGGGAGCGGAACGGGAACATATACGGGCATAACATTTATAAGATTACCCATGAAGCAGAGGTCATAGAGTATCAGCAGATTGCCGCTTTGTATAATTCGATTTGCGTATCATTCCCGAAATTGACAAAGCTGTCTGACAAGCGTAAGAAGTTAATTTCGGGCGAGGTTTAATCAGGGATACACTCCGGACGATTTCGAGAGACTGTTTGAACTGGCAGAGGGCAGCAGGTTTCTAAAAGGCGGCAATAACCGGAATTGGCAGGCCGCCTTTGATTGGATGATTACGGATGCAAACATGTCGAAGGTGCTTGATGGTAACTATACGGATAGAAAGCCGGGTGATGATAATGCAGCAGCTACCAATAAAGATAGGGGAACAACGAGAGACTTCTATGAGCAGTTTATGGGGAATGGCAACCGTGACTAAAGTTTCAAGGGTAGACACTGATATACTCCACGGATATATGTTTCGAGAGTGTTATGAAAACGGATATGAAACGGGCGATATTTTGCCAGTATGGACAGGGAAAATAGAATGATGTGATTGAGGAACTGAGAAGAGTGTGTTATACTGGCAATACGGAAAGTCAGAACACATAAAGGCGGCCTACCCTCCATTTTCGGAGGGGCAAACCCTCCAGACGAAAGAAGGAGGGCGATGCCAATGTATGTTACATATTCGGATTTAATCCAGATAGGTATACTCATTGTTGCCCTTGTAAGTCTCATTTACGAGATATTCAGGGGAAGGAAATAGCCGCCACTATTCGCAGTAGTGACGGCTGGCCTCATGTGAGGTAAAGTTGTCTATTGTCGGGTAGGCCGTGTGTCTCTGGCTTTCCCTTTTTCTATCTTCAATATAGCACATCTGGCAGCGGGACGCAAGAGATTTTAAAAATATCGCTGACGGTCCCATTTTCTATCAAGGGTTCACATGCGTGTGAGCCATCAGAAAGCCGATACGGGGCGTGATATTTCACCTGTCTACTTGACAAGGGGCATATCAAGTTGGCATCGGGTGCTTTTTTACTTTAGCGGGTGGATGTTTGTTTCTTATAGAAAAATCGCTGGTACTATGCTAAAATCAAAGAGCAAAGATAAAAACACAACGTAAGGGATAATATCCTTTATAGAGCCGGTAGGTAGTCCGGCCGCACCGCTTTGGTGTAAGTAGCCCTCCCTCCTTGGGTCGTCCGTTCTTTGTTCAGTACAACCATTTAAGGAGGAATTGTCATGGACAAAGTATCGGGCAGACTGACAGTATTTTTTGAGGAACCATTCTGGACAGGTGTTTTTGAGCGTATATCGGAGGGAAAGCTATCTGTATGTAAGGTTACATTTGGAGCGGAACCGAAAGATTACGAGATATACGAATTTGTTCTGAAAAATTACTATCGACTGAAATTTAGTCCGGCTGTGGCAACTGATGTAAAAGAAGCTGGCCGCAATCCGAAACGGGTACAGAGAGAAGTGCGGAAGCAGGTACGGAATACCGGCATAGGCACAAAATCGCAGCAGGCTTTGAAATTACAACAGGAGCAGTTGAAAATTGAACGCAAGACTGTGAGTCGGGAACAACGGGAAGCAGAGAAGCAGCGGCAGTTTGAACTGAAACAGCAGAAAAGGAAAGAGAAGCATAGGGGCAGGTAGTGTCTGCCCCGGCGTTCCTTTATTAAATTGCGTATATCTATTGTCACGCTTTAGAGCGTTTGAAACGCTTGTTTTATAAGGGCTTGGAAATGAGAAAATACACATAGAACGTGTGCCGAAAAACTGGAAGCAATATGCTATGATGTGAGTGCGGAACAATCGTGTTACAGGGTAGCTGGTCTCTATTCTACATAATGGGGCGGTGCTTGATGAGACATTCGCATTTATGCTTATCAGATAATGTTTTAGGGTATAAGAAAACAATCCTCTAAACTTTGACCGAGTGTCTGGGGATAGTAATTTTATCATTCATTTTTGTGAGGGCAAGCGCCATCTAACCTACGTTGCTTCAATATAGCATATCCAACAGCAGGACGTAAGAAAAGTAGAGGATACTCAGAAAACAACTTGCGTAAAGAAAAAAGTACGCTTATAATAAATTAGAATAAATTGTAGATAAATAGGAGAGAAATAATGAGTATAAGAATAGGTATTTTAGGTTACGGTAATTTGGGCCGGGGCGTGGAATGTGCCATTCGCCAGAACCCGGATATGGAATTGAAGGCTGTATTTACAAGAAGAAATCCGGAACAGGTGACAATCCTTACAGAAGATGTGGCCGTTTGTCGTGTTGAAGAAGCCGGAGAGTGGAAAGATAAGCTGGATGTGATGATTCTCTGCGGAGGAAGTGCGACAGATTTACCGGTGCAGACACCGGAATATGCAAGGATATTTAATGTGGTAGACAGCTTTGATACCCATGCCAGAATCCCGGAGCATTTTGCAAATGTGGATGCTTCTGCAAAAGAAGGGGGCAAGGTGGCGGTTATTTCCGTTGGCTGGGACCCGGGAATGTTTTCCTTAAACCGTATGTATGCAAATGCTATTTTACCGGAAGGTAAGGACTATACGTTCTGGGGACGGGGAGTCAGCCAGGGACATTCGGATGCGATTCGTCGGATTGCCGGTGTTAAGGATGCGAAACAGTATACAATCCCTGTGGACAGCGCGTTGGCAGCGGTGCGTGCCGGAGAAAATCCGGAGCTGACAACACGTCAGAAGCATACGAGAGAGTGTTTTGTTGTATTGGAGGAAGGCGCCGATGCTGCAAAGATTGAAGCTGAAATTAAAAATATGCCGAATTATTTTGCGGATTATGATACAACCGTTCATTTTATCAGCGAAGAAGAACTGAAAAGGGACCACAGCCGTATTCCTCACGGCGGTTTTGTGCTTCGAAGCGGTGTGACTGGCTGGGAAAAAGAAAACGGCCATCTCATCGAATACAGCTTAAAATTGGATTCCAATCCGGAATTTACGGCCAGTGTTATTGTGGCTTATGCCCGGGCGGCGTATCGGTTGTCTTCGGAGGGACAGACAGGATGTAAAACCGTATTTGATATTGCGCCGGCTTATTTGAGTGCAAAGAGCGGCGAAGAGCTTCGGGCGTCTATGCTGTAAAGTTTCCGGGAAAAAATATTATGCGCAAATAGAAGAGTCGGAGGGACTCACCGACGAAGAAAAAAAGAGAGCAACGGACCTTTCACAGCGAAAATAAAAAAATAAGCGGTCGGGCAAAAGAATTAAACGATAAAGGCTATTTTATCATAAAGATGAGGAAAAAGGGATTGTTATATGAGTATTGACGAGTAAATATTTTGCGGCGAAAAGAAAAATAAAATGCCGGGAGGCGATGCAAAACATGTGTACGGCGGTAACGTATAAAACAAAGGACCACTATTTCGGACGAAATCTTGATTTGAGTTATTCCTATGACGAAACGGTGACGGTGACACCAAGAAACTATCCTTTTTATTTTCGTAAGGTCCGCACAATGACCAATCATTACGCGATGATTGGTATGGCTTATGTTGTCGGTGATTATCCACTGTATTATGATGCGACCAATGAGAAGGGCTTGAGCATGGCCGGATTAAATTTTCCGGGTAATGCCCATTACAGACCGGAAATGCAGGGAAAAGATAATGTAGCGACATTTGAATTGATTCCCTGGATTTTAGGTCAGTGCGTGAATGTTGATGAAGTGAAAGCCTTATTGGGCCATATAAATATATGGGATGAAAATTTCAAACCCGGATGGCCGGCGGCGACATTGCACTGGATGATTTCAGACAGAGAAAAAAGCATCGTCGTGGAGCCTGTCCGGGATGGACTGAAAATTTATGATAATCCGGCCGGCGTTTTGACAAATAATCCGCCCTTTGACTTTCAGATGTATTATCTGAGTAATTTTATGAATGTGACGGCCAGGGAGGCTGTCAATCAGTTTTCAAAGGAATTGAAATTGGAGCCTTATTGTCTGGGAATGGGCGGTATGGGGCTTCCGGGGGATTTATCGTCGTCTTCCCGCTTTGTCAAGGCCGCTTTTACAAAGCTGAATTCGGTTTCCGGAAATTCCGAATCGGAGAGCATCAGCCAGTTCTTTCATATTCTGGGTTCGGTGAGCCAGCAGCGGGGGTGTGTAAGAACCGAAGGAGGTCAATATGAGATGACCATCTATACATCCTGCTGCAATACGGACAGAGGTATTTATTATTATAAAACTTATGAGAATAGCCAGATTACGGGGGTGGATATGTACAAAGAAAATCTCGAGGGCCGCTGTTTGGTCTCCTATCCGTTAATTCAGGGACAGCAGATGAAAATGCAAAATTAGATAATTCTGTCAAAAAAGGACAGGCCACCGGACCGCATGTGCGGGAACCGGGGTCTGTCTTTTTTGATAGTTATTGTTTTCCATTCCAACAGTAAGTACAGATTTTATCGCGGTCAAGGCCGATGGCTTCAAGCAGACCTTCAAGGGACTGGTATCCGAGGGAATCAAAGCCCATTTTTTCACAAATGGAGTGGAGCAGGCATTTTCCGCGTTCTGTGGAGGCATCCGCATATTCGTCCAGATGGCTTTGGCCCTCATCGCCTTCCAGTTCCTGGATGGTACGGCGTGCAATTAAATCCATATCGGAGCCATTGCTGGAGAAATTCAAATATTTGCAGCTATACATAATCGGCGGACAGGCGGAGCGAATATGTACTTCTGCGGCATTGGAATTATAGAGAAATTCCACAGTTTCTCTTAACTGGGTACCGCGGACGATAGAATCATCGACGAATAACAGTTTTTTTCCTTCAATTAATTCCTGGACCGGAATCTGTTTCATTTTGGCGACCTGATTACGGATATTCTGGTTTGCGGGCATAAAGGAACGCGGCCAGGTCGGCGTATATTTTACAAATGGGCGTGCAAAGGTTTTTCCACTCTGTTTGGAATAACCAATCGCATGAGGAATTCCCGAATCAGGAACGCCGGCCACGTAGTCGACGTCCGGCAATGTCCCGGCTTCCATTTCGTTCCGGGCCATAATTTCGCCGTTGCGGTAACGCATCACTTCGACGTTCACACCTTCGTAGTTGGAATTTGGATAGCCATAATAGCTCCAGAGAAAGGCGCAGATCTTCATCTCGGCGCGGGCGGGCACCAGGGTCTCGCAGGACTCCGGGGTGAGGCGGACTAC
>CABUAW010000083.1 GCA_902489645.1 uncultured Lachnospiraceae bacterium
TCTTTTAAAGAACTTTCGGGATTGTTTTATTGTTTAATTGTCAATGTCCATTTTTGATGTTGCTGTTTTTTCTCGTGCAACTCCTTAATGATAACACTGTTGCAATCGTTTGTCAACATCTTTTTTTATTTTTTTAAGTTGTTTTTTCAACTTGTTTTGCTCTCTTGCGACAGCTTTGATAGAATACCACCATTTTATAGCGTTGTCAACACTTAAATTAAAAAAATATGTAAATATTTTTTCCCTGAAATATCCGCAAGAAAATCGCTATCTTTCCTTTAAGGATTGCAGACGAATCAATGTATCAATAAATCTTTCCGCCGCCGTTTCACCGCCCAACAGTTCAATCATTTCATCCTGCGTCTTCTTCCAGAAGGGATATACCGTTTCAAATTTCTCCTGTCCCTTTTCTGTCAATGATAAAATAACCTCCCGCCGATTCTTCCCCCGCTCTGAATGAATATATCCGGCATCTATCAAAGGCGCCAGGGTACGGGTCAGCGTACTTTTATCCAGCTTTACGATGTGGGTCAGTTCCGTAATATTTGTCACTCCAGCAGCTTTGATATTTTTCATCAGGGAATACTGATTGACCGTAATCCCCATCTTATCAAACATTTTGTCATAATAATATGTCAAAGCATTCGCTGCTCTCCGTGCGCTCATACAGACACACGGCAAATCATTTCTACTCATTTCAAAACGTCTCCTTTTTCTATATCTATTCGGGTATATCTTTAATTATATAACTAACAGCGGCAGCGACAAGACATAAAATCATATCTGCCATCCAAATGAACAGATAATTTCCAAAATTCTCAAAACAAAGTCCACCGAACCACGCCGAAATAAATCCTCCAATCTGATGGACGAAAAACGCAAAGCTGAAGAAAATCGTTACTCCCCGTGGGCCGAAAAGCTTACCGCATATTCCGGACACCGGCGTCACTGTAGCTGAACCGGTAAATCCAAGCAGGAAAATATATACGCAGATAACCGGCATTGTTTTTGGCAACGCAAAAAAGGCAAGGGTCATAAACGTTCTGGACGCATAGAATGTTCCAAGAACCTTTCCCATAGGAAAACGCAGACACAAAGCTCCGGCGGCCAGGCATCCAAGAATCGTTGCGATACCATAAATCGAAAAGGCATAGGCCGAGGCTTCATAAGAATAACCATAAGACATAATCTGTGTTGCAAGATGATTTGTAATAATAGCCATATGAAAACCACAGGTAAAGAAACCAATAATAATCCATATATAATTCCGGTTTTTAAACGCCAATCGGAATAAATCCCCCATGTCTTCCTTTGTTTCAGCTTTATCGGATACCCCCGTATCTGCTCTGAACTTTTTCTTTTTTCCGCACATCCCGATAGTGACCGGAATCATCGTCACAGCCAATAAAGAGAGAACGCCCATTCCACTGAGCAGCCCTCCGACGCTGATGGCCGTACTAATCATCGGAGCAAAAAGAGTATTTCCAATGCCGCTGCTGGCATTGACAATTCCGTTGACCGCCGACAGATTTTTTTCGGGAAGCTTTGATGATATGGTTCCCATAATCGCACCGAAAGAAACCGCTCCCAATCCACCCGGCAAAAGAATCCCCAAAACAACTGTCAAACGGAATATCGTCTTACATACAGGCGTCAGGGCCGCTCCGAAAATAACACAGACAATACCTGTAAGTAATGCAAAACGGCTGCCCCGCTTCTCCGCAACAATGCCAAAAATCGGCTGGGTTATACCAAAACTAAGCTGGGCCACCGCTAACACAAAACTTACCGACGCATAGGACATCCCCGTATTTTCTGATATTGCTTTGAGCATAATTCCAAAATTATTTCGTATACCGCTGTTCATCATATATATAAAACAGGCCGCTGCCGTTATCAGTACGATACCGGTCATTCCATAATTTTTATTTTCTTCCCTCATAGTGCTTTCCTCCTTCAATAATTGTATATACAACTATTGCATATACAATTATTGTACTAGTTAAACTGCGGCCTGTCAAGCCGCAGTTTACTAAAAGAGCATTTTTCCCATGTTTGTCAATACGGACAAGAGATAATTATGATTATAGAGAAAACTCAGCAGCAGATTTGCGTTAATCTGAGCGAGTATCCACTGTCCGTATCCCGTCCAGGCAAATACGGTAACGACAATGCACAATATCCATAAAATAATCAGGCCGTGAATGACACCGCACACAAGCCCTCCCAGGACATTTATTCCATGCAACACCGGAAGTTTGCTGATTAAATCCAGACTCGCCTCAATTATTTTAAGAATGATAAGCGCTACAAGAAAAATAATCAAGAACGACACCGCATTGAGTACAAGACACGCCATGTAGGATGCAACATATTGATTAAACTGCTGCACGCCGAGGGCCTCATAAATCTGGTTGTTATTATTTTCAATCAAAGCGTCTTTCAAAGACTGGGGCAGCGGATAGCTGTTAATCGTTTCAATCTGCTGCGAAACCTTCTCCGCCTGTGCCTCGCTGTATGTATCCAGTTTTACCTGAATCTGATTTGAAATTCCCGTATAAACCGGTGTGCGCTGGAGTATTTTCCCAAGGTAAGGCCCCGTCTGAATGGCCACAAAAAGCGCTATGGCCACGGAAAATGCTGCAAAAAATGTTTTAATAAATCCCCGGATACCGCCAATAATCACTGTAATTACAAGTATGGCCGCCGCCGCAATCAGGACATAATTCATATCCAATACCGCCTTTCTACTTCAGTCGAATCGTCTGCACGCTCTGTGCGTCAAGCAAAATATACTCTCCGGATTTCGTCCCAGGAAGAATACTTTCTATATTATGCTCAAAAACATATTGGAATTTTTTATGTCCCCGGTATGTATATATCTCACATTCCTGGTCGTTATAGAAAATAATATCATTGTTTGAAGCGGATACTGACTTATAATCAAAATCAAAGGTGAAGGCGGCCGCTCTTCCTCCGGAAAAACGGTAAACCTCTACCGCATATTTATCCACCGTCTGTCCTTCCTTTGCTTCTTCCGTATTTTTAGTGATAACTCCCACATTTTTATCCGTTATGAAAATGCTTTTCACATCAGCCGCAAATGTATGGGTAAATTTTTCTGATACGGTGTCTTTGAACCGGTAGGTATAAAATCCTTTTTCACCGCAGGCCAATACCGTATCATCGTCGACAAACTCCAGCCGTGGGAGCAGCTCCTCATATTCAAAGCTTCCCGCCGGTTCACTGCTTGTCTCCGTATTGGAAAAATTATAAAAAATCAATTGAGAGCTGATTTTTCCGCCGTCAAAAACCACATAGCTGACAACCAAACGTGTCCCATCCTCGGATAAAGCCAGAGATAAGGGATAGCCGATGGTACTAATCGCCGCTTTCACACTCGCTAACATATCTCCCTGCTTGCTGTACAGATTAATCTGGTTTGCTTCGCCGTCCGAAAGGACAACCGCAATAACGCCCTGCCGGCTCACGCGGATATCCTGAACCGGTTTTTCCAAATTGATTTTTCCTTCCAGACCGGTTCCGTTAAAAATGTAAACACTATTGGCTCCCACATCGCCAACGGCCATATAATCTCCGCAGGTACTCATCTTAGGCGCAGACATGCCAAACGCCTGATTCCAGATGACCGCACCGTCATTATTCGTAAAAGAAACGCCGTCTTTACTATAACAAACGACACCGTCATCTCTAAAATAATAATTTGCAGACGTATCACTTTTTCTTTCCATGGAATCAACCACTTCATAATTATGATACGTCCGCAAGAAAAACCAGAACACTCCGGCAAGCACTACAACCACGGCAACAAGACCGGCCGCAAATGCCCGTTTATGTTCCTTAATCCAACATCTGACCAGCCAAAGCCGGTATTTTAGAATATCCCAGATTTTTTTTCCAAAAGTACGTATTTTTTCCATTATGAATTTACTTTTACCTCCATGCAGGTTTTTTGCCTGATAAGGAACAGTATAACTCTTTTTTTACGGGAGTTCAAGAACCATACCCTCGTAAATCACATCCGGGTCTTCAATATCATTAATTTCACAGATAGTATCTACATAATCTCTGCTGTCATAAAGGCTCAGAGAAATATTGGCCAAAGTGTCTCCCTTACGGACCGTATAGCGCTTTGACGTGGTCACATTGGTTGTTTTTGCCGATTCCGTGGCGCTCTCTCCATCTTCCGATAAAGGCTCGCCCGTCTCGGATGCGGATTCACTGTTTCCAGATGCGGCGCTTCCGGTATTAGATGCGGCGTCACCGGTATTGGCTGCGGCTTCCGGCGTATTTTCTTCCGGTGTGTCCGCCGTATTATTGGCCGCCACCGCGCCCTCCACAACCTGTACGCTCACTGTTTCGTCGGCCACATGGCCGCTCACTGTTTTTGCCCGATTTGGCATATAAAGCCGCTGAACCAATGTCACGCCAACCAATACGACTGCGGCCGCCGCAATCACCGTTCCCGCAACCGCTCTGCCTCCGTGCCTGCCCGCCTTTGCCTTTATCTTTTCACTGCGGCGCCGCATATCTGTTGTCCGTTTCAGATTGGCCGCTTCCAGAATTTCTTCGCTGCCCCGTCCTTTTCGGTTCTCTACCATGTAGCTTTGCATATCTTCATTGCGTTCATAATAAATATAATATCCATGCTGACGGACAAGCTTCCCGTTTTCATAAATAAAAAAGGCGTCCTCCCGGTCCAGCGGGTCCATTAAAAACAGTGTTTTTTCTCTTCCCGGAAACTGGTCCACGTGAATTTTTGTTATTTTTTCATTGATACCTAAGGATTTTCCCGGCCGGGTTAAAAACCATCCCACGATTTCACAATTATGAAAATACTGCCGCATTGTTCCATAAATGTCTTCCCATAAATCACTGCTGAAGGATACCTGGTCTTCCTCCACCTTAGCCGCCGGGATACCGATGGCGCCGTTAATAAAGGTCAGACGCATATCCTCCTGTTTTGTGTGGAACCCAAGAAGCACCGCAGCGCTCTGCCGGTTTGAATATTCCGATGCCAACTGATTCATATAGGTTACCACATAATCTTCCACGTAAATCTTCTTTTTTTCCTCCGGTAAACCAATTTGGCGGATATTCTTCGGTAATTTAAGTTTTTCCTGACTGTTAGACTGACTCATTACTTCAACCATTACCTCACCTTCCCTGAATCGCTCTTCGGAACATAGACAGAGTATCATATTCCGGACAATTTATCTGGCGAAAGCTGTCACCTCAAATCCACAAATTGTCTGCCTGCTTCGACACGTCCCATTTCATGGCAAAAAACCGGCCTAAACGGGTATAGCCTTTCATAAATATGTACAGACTTTATGAAAAAAGGAGTTTTCATAATGTATTGGATTCACCCGGATTTGCCGGATGCTTCTCAGTCTTTTTACAACGGCCTGGCCTCAATGGTCCGGCAATATAATAAAAACAGCCGTCCGCTCGTCTTTATCTGTATCGGAACCCCCTCCATTCTGGGCGACTGTCTCGGTCCGGTCATTGGCACCATTTTAAGCGGCGCTCTGGCCTCCTCCGCGCCTTCGTCCGGCCGAACTTTGCTTAAATCTCCATGGATTCCGGATATTTACGGCACATTGGATGCCCCGGTTCATGCGCTAAACTTTCGCCGCACCTGCCATGAAATAAAAAAGCAGCACCAAAAGCCATTTATCATAGCTATCGATGCTGCTCTGGGCAATTCCGCCCAATCCGGTTATATTCTACTCAAAAAAGGTCCCCTGCATCCGGGCAGGGGCGTCGGCAAAAAGCTGCCGCCCATCGGCGACCTGCAGATTACGGGCATTTTTCAGGATATTTTCGAACCTGCAGCGGGCCGGCAAATGGCCCGGTTCAGCCGTTGTATCAGTCAGGGCATACTAAAGCTCTACCCGGCCTTCCAACGCGCGCAATAGGGTTACCTCGTCAATGTATTCCAAATCACCGCCGACAGGAACACCGCTGGCAATCCGGCTGACCTTGATTCCTGTCGGTTTAATCAGTTTACTGATGTACATGGCCGTTGTCTCCCCTTCCAGACTGGAATTTGTAGCGATAATCACCTCATCCACATCTCCCTGGAGGCGGAGCATCAGCTCTTTAAGACGGATATCATTCGGCCCTATGCCAAGCATCGGAGAAATCGCCCCATGCAGCACATGGTAAACGCCTTCATATTTTCCGGTTTTTTCATAGGCCGCCAAATCCCTTGGTGTTTCCACAACCATAATCACTTTTTTATTTCTTTTTTCATTACGGCAGATGGGACAAAGCTCACTGTCCGTCAAATTGAAGCACTGGCTGCAATAGCGGATATTTTCTCTCGCATCCACGATTGCCGAAGCCAGACCGGCCGCCTGTTCCTTTGGCATGTTGATAATATGAAAGGCCAGCCGCTGGGCTGATTTTGAACCGATTCCCGGCAATTTCGACAATTCTTCAATCAGACGTGTTATCTGACTGCTATAATATGCCATTAAAATCCAAAGCCTCCAAATCCTCCGAGGCCTCCGGTAACTTTTGCCATGGATGCCTGAGATATCTCATCGATTTTTCTAAGCGCCTCATTCGTTGCGGCAACAATTAAATCCTCCAGCATTTCGATATCGTCCGGGTCAACAACCTCTTCTTCAATTTTCACAGAAAGGATTTCTTTTTTACCGGAAACCTTGACAGTGACTGCACCGCCGCCGGCTGTCGCCTCTGCCTCAGTTTCTTCAAGGGCCTTGGAAGCCTCTTCCATCTGTTTCTGCATTTTCTGCGCCTGTTTCATTAAATTATTCATATTTCCCGGCATACCTCCCGGGAAGCCACCTCTTTTTGCCATTTTATAATCCTCCTTCTATTATTTTAAAACTCATCCTCATTGATAAATTCTACATGCTCTAAATGAATTTTATTCGGATTTATAAACAAAGCCTCTTCCGCTTTGCCCTTTTCCAAAAGTTTGGACAGGATATGCACTTCCTTACCAATATGCTCGCTGACCGCCTTTTCGACGGCTTCCCTGTGGCTCTCCGCATCAAAATAAGTTTTATGCATATCATCCTGGAATCCCAAAATAATTTGATTATCCGGTTCTGCGCTGACCATGGCGGATTTAAGCATCATCATGGTACTCATCTCCAGGCCGCTGATGATTTTCCCCCACTGGGCCACCACCGCTTCCACATCCTGCGCCTGAGCCGGAGGCAGGCTTTTTTCTTCGGGCTCCTGCAGCGTCTCCTCCGCTTTTTCGGCCTCTGCCGTCACAAAGCGCACCGGAGCGGCCGCCGCACCGCGTTCCATCATATCTTCCAATACGGCCAACCGGTTTAAAATGGATTCGTAATTATTTTCCATCTGAGGTCTGCACAATTTAACAATGGCAAGTTCAATCAATACCCGTTTTTGCGTCGAATACCGAAGCTGATTTGTCAATTCGGAAAAAATGCGGATATAACGCATTAATACGGCCTGTTTTATCTGCGCCGCCTCTTCTTTTAAAGCATCCAGATTCTCCGACGACATATCCAGCACGTCCTCCAACTGGTCCGAACTCTGAATCAGCATAAGATTTCTCAAATACCAGGTAAAGTCTGTCACAAACTGTCCAAGCTCCCGTCCCTGAATGACAACCTCCTCCACCAGTTTCAATGCTCCGGCCACATCCTGGTCCATGACGTACCGCAAAAGTCGGCTGAACACGCTCGTATCCACCGCTCCGAGAATATCCAATACGTGTTCATAGGTCAGACGTTCATTAAGATAAAAGGCCACACACTGGTCCAGAAGGCTCAGGGCATCACGCATAGAGCCGTCGGCCGCTCTGGCAATATATCTCAGCGCCTTATCTTCCACATCCATACCTTCTCTTTTTGCCAGTTCATCCAGCCGCCCGGTAATCGTATCCACAGTAATTCTCCGGAAGTCATAACGCTGACATCTTGAAAGAATGGTCACGGGAATTTTATGAGCTTCCGTCGTAGCCAAAATAAAAATAACATACTCCGGCGGCTCCTCCAACGTTTTTAGCAGCGCGTTAAACGCCCCGATGGAGAGCATATGGACCTCATCGATAATATAGACTTTATAGCGGCCTTCCGTCGGCGAATATTCCACCTCGTCCCGGATTTCACGGATATTATCCACACCGTTATTGGAAGCCGCGTCAATTTCAATCACATTCATCGACGTCTGACTCTGGATGGCCTTACACATGGCACATTCCCCGCAGGGACTTCCATCGACCGGATGCTGGCAATTCACCGCTTTGGCAAATATTTTTGCCACCGTCGTTTTGCCGGTTCCACGGGTACCGCAAAACAGATAGGCATGGCCGACACGCCCGAGACGTATCTGATTTTTTAATGTCGTAACAATATGCTCCTGTCCTTTAACATCCTCAAAGCTCTGAGGACGCCACTTTCTGTAAAGCGCCTGATAGGACATGCTTCCCACTCCCTGTTCTATTCATCACCGAAGCAGATACCCATATCCTTTGCTTCCTGGATAGCGGCCCCCTTCGGTTCCACATATTTTAATTTACCGGCCACACTGGCGAGAGGCACATTCACAACTTCAAAACCATCAAAGGCAACCATCCGGCCATATTTCCGTTCCACAATCAAACGTCCGGCTGCAGCGCCAAGGCGTGAAGAAATGAAGCGGTCATATGGGTCCGGGCTGCCGCCCCGCTGGGTATGTCCCGGAACGGTAATCCGCACTTCACGGCCAATGGCCTCTTCAATTTTTGCCCCGAGTTCATAGGAAATCGACGGATACGGACTTCCGGCCTTCTTTTTATTATATTCCTTTTTGCTGAGCTGTGCATCCTCCTTAGAAATCGCCCCCTCGGCAACGGCCAGAATCGAGAAACGTTTTCCGGCCTTATGGCGGCGTTCAATCGCAGCCAGCACGCAATCCAAATCGTACGGTATCTCCG
>CABUAW010000084.1 GCA_902489645.1 uncultured Lachnospiraceae bacterium
GGAGGCTGCAGCCCAGGTGGCCGCCAATGCCGCGAAAGAAGCGGAAGAGGATATGGACGAGACGGTATCCATGGAAGATGACACAATGATTAAAGATATTGCAAGTATTTTTGACAAATAAAGACAAACAAATACACGGGAGTCTGTACGGGCCGAAAAGTGTCTGTCAGGCTCTTTCTTCATTACAATTGTGAAAGAGGTGTTGATATCATTGAAAACTATAGAAATACATGCCCTCCGACAAGGTGTTGACGAAAACAGTCCGGAAATCCGAAGTAAACTTTATGATATTTGCCTGGACGATTCTTACGGCCACTTACTGGAAAAACTTCAGGAAATCGGCGTTGGCGGACGGAAAGTCTGTATCATTACCGACAGTCAGGTGGCGCCTTTATATTTAAAAGAAATTGCAAATCTCTGCTGCGGCATTGCTTCAAAGGTGACACACTTTGTTTTTGATGCCGGCGAGGCCAGTAAAAATCTGTCTGTCATAGAAAAAATATATGAAAAACTCATTATAGAAAAATTTGACAGAAAAGACTATATTATCGCTCTCGGCGGAGGGGTTACCGGAGATATGGCCGGATATGCGGCGGCAACCTATCTTCGCGGAATCGCCTTTATCCAGCTTCCGACCACCTTGTTGTCCCAGGTAGACAGCAGCATTGGAGGAAAGACCGGTGTCGATTTTCAGCAATATAAAAATATGGTCGGCGCCTTTCATCAGCCGGCTTTGGTCTACATGAATTTAAATACATTAAAAACGCTGGATGACCGGCAGCTTTGTGCCGGTATGGCCGAAGTCATTAAGCATGGGCTTATAAAAAACAACGATTACTATGGTTGGATTAAAGCGCACGTTTCACAGATTTTATCCAGAGATTATGATGCACTGGAGCATATGATTTATGAAAGCTGTCTTGTCAAGGGCGGCGTTGTGGAGCGGGACCCGAAAGAGCAGGGGGAGAGGGCGCTTCTGAATTTTGGCCATACAATCGGTCATTCTGTGGAAAAATTAAAGAATTTCGAATGGCTTCATGGAGAATGTGTGGCTCTTGGAAGCGCGGCTGCGGCCGCCGTATCCTGGCATAAAGGGCGGATATCTGAAGCGGACTACAGGGACATTTGTCATACATTTACGGCCTTCCATTTGCCTGTAAAGATTACGGATTTGGAACCGGAGGATATTCTTCTGACCACAAAGTCGGATAAAAAAATGGACGGCGGCAAAGTAAAATTTATACTTCTCAATTCTCCGGGAGACGCTTATATTGACAGAGAAGTGTCCGATGAAGAAATTCTTGAAGGAATAGGAGCCTGCTTATGAAATATTTAAAAGCAATCATCAGCGCCGCCTTATTGATTGCTCTGGACCAATGGACAAAATATATGGTACTTCTTCATATAAAACCGATTCAGAGTATTCCACTGCTCCCCGGTGTTTTATCGCTGACCTATCATGAAAACCGGGGCGCCGTCTGGGGAATCATGCAGGGTCAGATACCGGTTCTCATCGTCTCGACGGTGATTATTCTGGCGGTCGTTTTATGGATATATTCCCGTATACCGGACACAAAAAAATATTTATGGCTGAGGATTGTGGCCGTACTTGTAATTTCCGGGGCTATAGGAAACTTTATCGACCGCATTTTCCGTCATTACGTTGTTGACTTTATTTATTTTGAATGGATTGATTTTCCGATTTTTAATGTGGCCGACAGCTATGTGGTCGTTGCGGCCTTCCTGTTGATATTGGTATCCATTTTTGTCTATAAAGAGGACAGTGATTTTGATTTTCTCCGTCTGAAAAAGGAGAAATCCCATGAATAGCTGGATGGTTGAAAAGGAATGGGATAATACCCGAATTGACCGTTTTATCAGTGACCGGATGGACGATGTGTCCCGTTCCTATATTCAGAAGCTGATTAAAGACGGCCTTGTCACGGCCGATTTA
This sequence comes from uncultured Lachnospiraceae bacterium, assembly GCA_902489645.1. Lineage (GTDB taxonomy): Bacteria > Bacillota > Clostridia > Lachnospirales > Lachnospiraceae > Frisingicoccus. Next base: position 1,955 of record CABUAW010000084.1, read on the forward strand.
AGACCCGTTAAAGCAAATTACAAGGTAAAAGAAGGGGAAAGGATAGAAGTGGCCCTTCCTGAGCCTGTAAGCCTTGATATCGAGCCTCAAAATATTCCGCTGGATATCGTTTATGAAGATGCGGATGTGCTTTTGGTAAATAAACCGAAGGATATGGTGGTTCATCCGAGTGCGGGCCATATGGATGGGACGCTGGTAAACGCCTTGTTATATCATTGCAGGGATTCCTTATCGTCCATCAATGGGGTTACCCGTCCGGGAATTGTCCACCGGATTGATAAGGATACGACCGGACTTTTGATTGTGTGCAAAAATGATAAGGCCCATAATTGCATTGCGGAGCAATTAAAGGTTCATAGTATTACGCGCCGTTATCATGCCATCGTATGGAATAATCTGACGGAGGATGAAGGGGTGATTGACGCACCCGTCGGACGCCATCCGGTGGAACGAAAAAAAATGGCCATAAACTATAAAAACGGGAAACCCGCGGTAACTCATTATAAAGTGCTTGAACGTTTTGGAAAATATACCTATATAGAATGTGAACTTGAAACCGGACGTACCCATCAAATCCGTGTACACATGACATCCATTGGTCATTCGTTGCTCGGCGATTCGGTTTACGGCCCGGACAGACAACCTTTTAAAACACAGGGACAGGCGCTTCATGCCAAGGTTTTTGGATTTATACATCCGACAACCGGGGAATATATGGAATTTGAAGTACCGTTACCTGAATATTTTGAAGATATTCTTGCAAAATTAAGGCTGCTCAAATGAAAAGAGCAGTCTTTTTATCAATATCAATCTATTCGCGAAACACAGCTTTTCCGAAAAGATATTGCAAAAAAAGCCGGGATATGATATTCTATGAACAATCTTACACAGAAAGGTTTTATTGATTATGAAATTACAACAGCTTTTGAGTTTTACCCGCAAGGCGGTGGACACCTATCAGATGATTCAGCCCGGTGATAAAATCGCCATTGGCATTTCCGGCGGTAAAGACAGCCTGACCCTGTTATATGCACTTCATGGATTAAAACGTTTTTATCCAAACCCTTTTGAAATTGAGGCTATTACCGTCGATTTGGGCTTTGAAGGCTTTGAGACAGATAAAATCGCCGAATTGTGCGCTTCCCTGGACGTTCCTTATACCGTAGTGAAAACAGATATCGGAAAGATTATTTTTGATGAACGTAAGGAAAAAAATCCGTGTTCTCTCTGCGCAAAGATGCGCAAAGGCTCTTTAAACGACGTTGCCAAGGCCCATGGCTGCAACAAGATTGCCTATGGTCACCACCGGGATGATTTGGTTGAAACAATGCTGATGTCTTTGATGTACGAGGGTCGTTTTTACTGTTATTCACCGGTGACCTATCTGGACCGCATGGGGCTGACGGTAATTCGTCCCCTGTTATTTGTCTACGAGGCGGATGTTATCGGTTTTAAGAACAAATATGGCCTGCCGGTAAGTAAAAATCCATGTCCGGCCGATGGAAATACGAAACGGGAATATATAAAGAATTTGTTGCGTCAATTAAATCTGGAAAACCCCGGTGTCATGGATAAAATGTTCGGAGCCATCATTCATGGAAATATTTCTTCCTGGCCCAAAATCAATGAATCGGTGGCCGGAAAATTTAAAAATGTGTAATCAGGAGGAATCGGGATGAAGGAATATACCTATCAGGAACAAAATAATATCGAAAATCAAAAAAAGCTCCGGGAGGTGCTTTCGGAACTTCCGTCTTTCACTCTCTCCTTTTTTCGCGGAATCGAGCCAAGGACATCATCGAGAACCCGGTTGGGTTACGGTTATGACCTGAGAATCTTTTTTGAATTTATGCAGCAATATAATCCGGCTATCGGCAAAATGAACCTGCGCGATATCCCGATGGACATTTTAGACCAAATCAAAGCGCTGGACATCGAAGAATATCTGGAATATTTGAAGCTCTATGAAAAAGACGGAAAAACCTATACGAATACGGAACGGGGAATCGCCAGAAAACTGGCTTCTCTGAAAACATTTTATAATTACTATTTCAAAAAAGAACTCATTGTTACTAATCCGGCGGCCCTTGTATCGGCGCCGAAGATTCACGATAAAACAATTATTCGTCTGGATATCGACGAGGTAGCCCGGCTGCTCGACAATGTGGAATCCGGCGAACAGTTGACAGGAAAACAACTGGCCTATCATGAAAAAACAAAGGTTCGTGATTTGGCATTGCTCACATTGTTCCTGGGTACCGGAATTCGTGTATCCGAATGTGTCGGCCTGAATATAGATGATATCGATTTAAAAAATAACGGAATTAAAATTGTACGCAAAGGCGGCAATGAAGTTATCGTTTATTTCGGGGACGAGGTTCTGGAGGCGCTTCTCCCCTATCTGGAGGAACGAAAACAGATAGAAGCCCTGCCCGGGCATACCAACGCCCTTTTTCTTTCCATGCAAAGAAAGCGTATGTCGGTACGCTCGGTAGAAAATCTGGTCAAAAAATATGCAAAGACCGTAACAACTATGAAAAATATCACCCCTCACAAGCTGAGAAGTACCTATGGCACGAATCTTTATAATGAAACCGGCGATATTTATCTGGTGGCGGATGTACTCGGTCACAAAGATGTAAATACGACAAAAAAACACTACGCGTCCCTGGAGGACAGCCGTCGGCGAATGGCTGCCAGGGCGGTGACGTTAAGAGAAAAGCAATAGCCGCTGGCTGTGGGTCCTTTTGTCGTATATTCTAAATTCATCGTATATTCAAATCTGTCTGCGAAGGTCCCGTCAAGAGCCTTCCTTGCGAATCAAAACGCGAACCATGACATGGACATTCATAGACGGCTTCTTCCGGATTCCATGTCAGCGGACACCCCATATGCGGGCATATTCTGGTTTTTGGTTTTCTGGCCAACCATACGGATGGGTTTGCATATCGGCCAAAATCCATGAAGATATGCATGCCGTTTTTTAAATAGCCGCCCATGGCCAGCAGACCTATCTCTCTTCTCGGATAAAAAATATCCTGTTGGATTTTCGCCTGTCCAAGAATCATATCTGTTATAATCCGGGCGCCAAGCATGGAACTGGTCATCCCCCACTTTCCAAAGCCCGTGGCAATATACCAGTTCGGTGTTTTCCTGGAAAAACGTCCGATATAGGGAATATGGTCCGGCGTGATACAGTCCTGTGCGGACCAGTAGGCCGTCGTGTCACAGGCCGGCCAGAATGTCCGGGCAATTTCCGTATGAAGTCTGTAGGGACTATCGGATAATTTAGCTCCGGTACGGTGATTTCCGCCGCTAATCAGCAAATTATCGCCGAAGCTTCGGAAGGAAAGTCCGTCTTTATCAATTCCATAATAATAATTTTCGAACACAGGCACATTTTTTAACGCAAGGACATAGCTTCGTTCCTGGTACATTCTCATGAAATAATAGCCGGGAATATTAATAAACGGAAAATGGCAGGCAAATACGATATGTCTGGCCCATACCCGGCCGGTATCCGTCTCCACCTTTCGTCCGGTCACTTTAAGCACCTTCGACTTTTCATAAATATTTAGGGACTCCGAGAGAGCCTTTATAAATTTCAACGGATGAAATTGGGCCTGATTCGGAAATCTTAAAGCCATGTGTATATCCATAGGCAGTTCTGTTTTTACGGTCAATTCGGCGGCAATGCCGCCCAGTCGTGCGGCCTGGGCTTCTCTCTCCAACAAGTCGTTTTCTTTTGTTGTATAAAGGTAAGAAGCGCATCGCCGAAAATCACAACGGATACGCTCCTTTTGGATAATCTTTTCATAAGTATCAATGGCGTCCTCGTTGGCGCTGGCATATTGCCAGACACCGGCCCGGCCAAAATTCTGATACAGACGATTGTAAATCATGCCATGCTGGGACGTGATTTTTGCCGTTGTCCCTCCGGTCTGCCCGCTTCCAATACGGTCCGCCTCCAGTATCACGGTATTTAAACCGGATTCCTGGAGCATATAGCCTGTCAAAATTCCCGCCATACCGGCGCCGATAATACATACGTCTGTTTTTATATTTTCTTCCAATCTGTTTCTTTCCGGAATAGAAACGGATTTTTCCCATATCGATTCAAGCATATACAAGCCTCCCATGCCAGTATATGCAAAATCCGAACAAAATATGCGTCGGAATATGCCGTGACATATCCGTCGATTTCATCCGGAATCATAGCCCTGTCAGCGGCTCGTCGGCATAGTAAGGTAAAATCAGTAACTGCCCCTGTTTAATCCCCGTGTGTTCCAGATGGTTGCTTTCCATAACTTCTTTAATGTAGCCATTTATAGAATCATATTCGGGAGTTATATAGCGTTCCGCAATATTCCATAATGTGTCGTCTTTTTCAACAACATAGCTTGTAAAATACTTTCTTTCGTTCATCCGCATGGAATCGTCAGCCTGCACTTCTGCCGCATTTCCCGGAAAAATAAATACCATGAACAATACCCCTAATAAAACCGCCAAAACAAATAATTTTTTCATATGTACCCTCCTCACAGACAAAGAATCTATATTTTTTGTTACAATCCATAAAGTGTGGATTGAACGTTTGTTTGTATATTTGCATTATAGTGAACGCTTGTTCTTTTGTCAATAGGGTTTTTGAAAAAATTCAAACATTTGTTCGTTAATTGTTTGCAATGTTCGGTAAAATATGTTATCATAATAGCAGAAAAATAAGAAAAGGAGGCTTATCTATGGCCGGTGAATTAACCGATAAACAAAAACAAATTCTTGAATATATAAAATCCGAAATTTTATCAAAGGGGTATCCGCCGTCTGTTCGGGAGATTTGCACGGCAGTCCATTTAAAATCCACCTCTTCTGTCCATGCCCATCTCTCCTCCCTAGAGGAAAAGGGATATATCCGCAGGGACCCGACAAAGCCGAGGACGATTGAAGTAATTGACGATGAATTTGCATTAACCCGCCGTGAGGTGACAAATGTTCCGATTATCGGTACGATTACAGCCGGGGAACCCATCCTGGCCCAGGAAAATATTGAAGACTATTTTCCTATTCCGGTGGAATATCTTCCGAATGCGGTCGTATTTATGCTAAAGGTTCGGGGAGACAGTATGATTAATGCCGGTATTTACAGCGGTGATACGGTCATTGTTGAGCAGCGTTCAACAGCGAAAAATGGCGATATGGTGGTGGCCCTGGTTGGTGATTCGGCCACAGTAAAAACATTCTATAAAGAAAACGGGCACTATCGTCTCCAGCCGGAGAATGACACGATGGAGCCGATTATCTGTGAGCATGTTGAGATTTTAGGAAAAGTTATTGGATTAGTCCGTATGGATATGTAGATATAAAAAATGTTCTTCTTAAAAACCGGAAAGGTTTCATAGAAGAACATTTTTTATTTAAGCAAAGGTACACGCCGGGGCCGACCTCCGCTGATACTATTTTTTGGATAGATACTATTCAACTTTACTGTCGATATTTTTAAATTCATCAATATCGACATTTTTTCCATCTCTCCAAATTCGTTCAAGGTCATAAAACAGACGGTCTTCCTCAGAAAAAATATGGACAATAATATCATTATAATCCATCAAAATCCATGTGGCCGTGCCATAGCCTTCAAGCTGTCTTGGTTCATAGCCGGAACGGCCGAGAACCTCTTCCACATTATCCGCCATTGTCTGTACCTGATTGCGATTGCTTCCGCTGGCAATAATAAAATAATCGGCGATAATAGATACATCCTGAATATCAATTACCCGGATGTCATTTCCTTTTTTATCTTCAAGCGCTTTAATTGCCAGACGGGTCATTTCTCTTGAATTATTCATTCTGAACTCCTTAATAACTTTTTATAATAATCTCTTGTCATAATCGTATGGCGGTCAATCTCTTTTCCGGTCTTTTCGAGGTAGTCGAGGGTCTGTTCTAAAATTAAAAGAACCGCCTCGTCCAGATTTTCAAAGGCCAGACGACGTAATTCGGTAAGATTTTCCGCTTTTTTGCGATTTGGTTCAATATAATCTGCTACAAATACAATTTTTTCAAGCAGGCTCATGTTCGGTCGTCCGGTCGTATGATAACGGATGGCGTCTAATATCATCGTGTCCTCAATGCCGAACTTATCCTTTGAAAGACAGGCGCCTGCCTTTCCATGAAGCAAAAACGGCTGCTGAAATTCCATTTTTGAAATTTTTTCGCCATGCGCCTTACATATTTTAATGAGTTTCTTTTCCGGAAGCTGTTTGGCGCAATCATGGAGAAGTCCGGCCAATTCAGCCTTTTCCAGGTCTTCCCCATATTTCATAGCAAGACAGACGGAAGTATATTCGACGCCCAGTGTATGGATGTACCGGCTGCCTTTTAATTTTTTACGCAATTTATTCTGGATGTCTTCAATTGTGTACATCATCCTGTAATCCATCTCCCTTATATAAATTGTGCTGTAAAATATAAGTCCGAACAGACTCGGGTACAAAATAGCGGATGGTTTCATTGTTTTTGGCCCGCTGGCGGATAAAATTCGAAGATATGTCAATTTCGGGCATACGCATCAGCTGAATCTGTGCATGGTATTTTTGAGTCAGATACCCAATCTGCTTTTTCATTTCCTCCTGCGAAT
>CABUAW010000085.1 GCA_902489645.1 uncultured Lachnospiraceae bacterium
CCGGGGCATGGCGGAACAACAAGTATTGCTTATGAAAAAGCACACAATCCATTTATTTATTAAACGAAGCGATGATTGAATTAATATTAAACGAAGAACGATATGAAAATGATATCCGGGCTCTCCTCATGGCATTTTACCATGGGGAGAAAATTTTCGCCCGAAAACCGGGAAATGTTTCAGCCGAAAAAAAATCTGCCTGTACATCGGATGAATGCCGTCCGGAAGGGATTTACCGGACGCTGGAGGCAATCTATACCGAAGACCGTTTGAAGCTGACGTTAAAGGATGAAAAAGGGCGGACGATTGGACATAAAATTGCCGAAAACTTTCCGAAGGAGCGCAAGGAGGGAAAGAATTGCCTGAAAACGGCTCTCTATGAGCTGCTTTGTGAAGTTACGAGCCGGACGCTTCCGTGGGGAACTTTAACCGGAATTCGTCCGACAAAGCTGCCGATGGCCTTTTATGATTCGGGTTATTCCAGAGAGGCGGCGGCGGAGCATTTGCGTCGGACCTATAGGGTGTCCGAAGAGAAAATACGGCTCTGTACCCAGGTGGCCGCCAATGAGAAACGGATTTTGGAGGGCGTGGATGAAAACCGTTCCTTCAGTCTCTATGTAGGTATCCCGTTTTGTCCGACGATTTGTCTTTACTGTTCCTTTTCCTCGTATCCCCTCAGCGTGTGGGAAAAGGAAGTGGACAATTATCTGGAAGCTTTATTTAAGGAAATCCGCCAGGTAAGCCAGATGGTGGATACAAGTTGTCTGACAACGGTTTATATGGGCGGCGGAACGCCGACGTCTTTAAATGCGGAGCAGATGGACCGGTTACTCTGTGTGCTGGAAGAAAATTTTGATTTGAGCGCTGCCCGGGAATTTACGATTGAGGCCGGGCGTCCCGACAGTATTCAGGCAGATAAGCTGCGGGTGATGAAGCGGCATGGTATTGAGCGGATTTCCATTAATCCGCAGACATTAAATCAAAAGACACTGGACGTCATTGGCCGCCGACATACGGTGGCGGATGTGGAGCGGGCTTTTAATCTGGCACGGCAGGTTGGATTTTCCAATATTAATATGGATTTGATTCTCGGACTTCCGGGGGAGGATTCCGAGGACGTATCGAGGACACTGGCGGGAATTCATCAGATGGCGCCGGAAAGTATGACCGTCCATTCGCTGGCCGTTAAGCGGGCTTCCCGGCTGAACCAGAATTTAGAGCTTTATCCCCCGGCGCCCCAGGAAGAGGTCAACCGGATGATAGATATGGCCTGGCATGCGGCGGAAGCTATGGGGATGGAACCTTATTATCTGTACCGTCAGAAAAATATGGCGGGCAATCTGGAGAATGTGGGCTATGCCAAACCGGGAAAAGAGTGTCTTTACAATATTCTTATTATGGAAGAAAAGCAGAGTATTGTGGCTGTCGGAGCCGGGGGAACGTCAAAAATTCTCTACCCGGCCGAGAACCGGCTGGAACGGGTAGAGAACGTAAAAAGTGTCAAAGATTATATCGAGCGTATTGACGAGATGATTGAGCGGAAGCACCAAAATTTTCCAAAATATGGAATATTTGAAAAAAAGGCTTGAAAAAGTAACACGGTTGTGCTAATCTACATTAAGACAAGGAAGTCGAAAAAGGCTATCCTTGTCTTTTTTTATTTAGAATTGGAAGAAAGGAATGATAATAGATGAGCAAAGAGACCACAGGAAGACCTGTCCAGCCACCTTTGTACAGACCTGAATTCGAACATGACAATTGCGGTATCGGAGCAGTTGTAAATATTAAGGGTATCAAAACCCATGGGACAGTAGAACAGGCGCTTACCATTGTTGAGACATTGGAACACCGGGCCGGGAAAGATGCGGAAGGTAAGACCGGGGATGGCGTCGGTATCCTGCTTCAAATTTCTCATCGCTTTTTTAGTAAAGTGACAAAGGAACTGGGATTTGATATCGGCAAAGAGCGGGAATACGGTATTGGCATGTTTTTCTTCCCACAGGATGAGCTTGAAAGAAATCAGGCGAAAAAAATGCTTGAAATTGTTGTGGAAAAAGAAGGACTGGAATTTTTAGGGTGGCGTACTGTGCCAATCGTGCCGGAGGTACTCGGACACAAAGCCCTGGATTGTATGCCGTACATCATGCAGGGCTTTATTAAAAAGCCTGCGAAAGTAAATAAAGGGATTGATTTTGACCGTAAACTTTACATAGCCCGCCGTATTTTTGAGCAGTCCAATGAGAATACTTATGTGGTTTCTATGTCCAGCCGTACCATTGTTTATAAAGGAATGTTCCTTGTCGGACAGCTTCGCCAGTTTTTTACGGATTTGCAGGATGCGGATTATGAGTCGGCCATTGCGACGGTTCATTCCCGTTTCAGTACAAATACAACGCCGAGCTGGATGCGCGCCCATCCGAATCGTTTTATTGTCCACAATGGTGAGATTAATACGATTCAGGGAAATGCGGACCGTATGCTGGCGAGGGAAGAGACCATGAATTCCCAGATTATGAACTCGGAGGATATGGGTAAGGTTCTTCCGGTTATCAACAGCTCGGGTTCAGATTCGGCCATGCTTGATAATACACTGGAATTTCTCGTTATGAATGGTTTGGAGCTGCCGCTGGCCGTCATGGTGCTTATTCCGGAGCCATGGATTAATAACCGGAACATGAGTCAGGCAAAGAAAGATTTTTATCAATATTATGCGACCATGATGGAGCCTTGGGACGGTCCGGCTTCTATTGTATTTTCTGACGGCGATTTAATGGGCGCGATTCTGGACCGGAATGGCCTCAGACCTTCCAGATACTATGTGACCGACGATGATACTTTAATTCTTTCTTCCGAAGTCGGCGCACTGGAAATTCCGCCGGAAAAGGTTGTCATAAAAGAACGTCTTCATCCTGGAAAAATGCTTCTCGTGGACACCGTTCAGGGCAAATTGATTGACGACGACGAGCTGAAAGAATATTATGCGACCCGGAAGCCTTATGGCGAGTGGGTGGATAAAAACCTTGTCGAATTAGAAAAACTTAAAATTCCGAACAAACGGGTGGAAAGTTATACAAAGGAGGAGCGGATTCGTCTCCAGAAAGCCTTTGGCTATACGTACGAAGAATTAAAGACGTCTATTTTACCGATGGCTCAGAGCGGTACGGAACCGATTGCGGCGATGGGTATTGACAGTCCGCTGCCGGTATTATCCGAAAAGCACCAGCCATTGTTTAAATATTTTAAACAGCGCTTTGCCCAGGTAACCAATCCTCCGATTGATGCGATTCGTGAAGAGGTTGTCACCTCCACATCCGTCTATATCGGGCCGGAAGGAAATCTTCTGGAAGAACAGGAAGAAAACTGCAAGGTTGTTAAAATTAAAAATCCGATTTTGACAAACACCGATTTGTTAAAGATAAAAAATATGGATGTTCCGGGCTTTAAGGTCCAGACCATACCGATTATCTACTATAAAAATACATCTCTTGAAAAAGCCATTGACCATATGTTTGTGGAGGCAGACCGGGCCTATCGGGACGGAGCCAATATGCTTATCCTCTCCGACAGGGGTGTGGATGAAAACCATGTGGCCATTCCGTCTCTGCTGGCGGTTTCCGCACTGGAGCATTATCTGGTGCGGACAAAGAAACGGACCGCTCTTGCTATGATTCTTGAAAGTGCGGAGCCAAGAGAGGTACATCATTTTGCCACATTGCTCGGTTATGGCGCTTCGGCCATCAACCCGTATCTGGCTCAGGAATCCATCAAAGAACTGATTGATTCCAATATGCTGGATAAAGATTACTATGCGGCCGTCAATGATTATAATGACGCAGTGCTTCATGGTATTGTAAAAATTGCTTCCAAGATGGGCGTATCGACCATTCAGTCCTATCAGGGGTCTCAGATTTTTGAAGCCATTGGTATTAATAAAGACGTTATTGATAAATACTTTACAAATACCGTCAGCCGTATCGGCGGCATTGGCCTGGAGGATATTGCAAAAGAAGTGAATTTCCTTCATTCCAAAGCCTTTGACCCGTTGGATTTGGAAATTGATTTATCTTTGGACAGCTCGGGCAGCCACAAATTCCGCAGCGGCAAAGAAGAACACCTTTATAACCCGAATACGATTCATCTTTTACAGGAATCGACCCGACGGGGGGATTATAATCTTTTTAAAGAATACAGCGCAGCCATTAACGATGAAAGCCGTGTTATGAATCTGCGAGGTCTCATGGACTTTAATTATCCGGAAAATGGTGTGCCGATTGAGGAGGTTGAGAGCGTAGATTCGATTGTTCAGCGGTTTAAGACGGGCGCCATGTCCTATGGCTCCATTTCTCAGGAAGCCCACGAGACGCTGGCGATTGCCATGAATAAAATTCACGGTAAATCCAACAGCGGCGAGGGCGGCGAGAGTCTGGAACGTCTGACCGTTGGCAAGGATGGTTTGAATAAATGCTCTGCGATTAAGCAAGTTGCTTCCGGCCGTTTTGGTGTTACAAGCCGTTACCTCGTCAGCGCCAATGAAATTCAGATTAAAATGGCCCAGGGCGCAAAACCGGGGGAAGGCGGGCATCTGCCGGGCGGTAAGGTATATCCCTGGGTTGCAAAAACAAGACATTCCACACCGGGAGTTTCTCTGATTTCGCCGCCGCCGCACCATGATATTTATTCTATCGAAGATTTGGCCCAGTTGATTTATGACCTTAAAAATGCCAACCGGGATGCCAGAATTTCTGTAAAGCTGGTATCTGAGGCCGGGGTCGGTACAGTTGCTGCCGGTGTAGCCAAGGCCGGCGCTCAGGTTATTTTGATTTCCGGTTATGACGGTGGAACGGGCGCCGCTCCGAGGACGTCCATTCACAATGCGGGACTTCCATGGGAGCTTGGTCTGGCCGAGACCCATCAGACGTTGATTATGAATGATTTGCGTTCCAAGGTCCGTCTGGAAACCGATGGAAAACTTATGACCGGACGGGATGTAGCCATTGCAGCCATGCTCGGCGCCGAGGAATTTGGTTTTGCGACAGCGCCGTTGGTGACGATGGGCTGTGTTATGATGCGCGTGTGCAACCTGGATACGTGTCCGGTGGGTGTGGCTACGCAGAATCCGGAGCTTCGCAAACGCTTTAAAGGCAAACCGGAATATGTCATCAACTTTATGCATTTTGTGGCCCAGGAGCTTCGTGAGTATATGGCGAAGCTGGGAGTACGCACGGTGGACGAACTGGTCGGCCGGAGTGATTTGCTGAAGGTAAAAGAGCATGCCGCCGGAAAATGGTCCGACAAGATTGATTTATCGGCGATTATCAATAATCCATATCTGGATACGGACAAAGGCATGAAGTTTGACCCGGCTCAGGTATATGATTTTGAACTGGAAAAGACATTGGATATGCAGGTGCTGATGAAAGAATTCAAGTCAGCCCTTCACAATAAAAAGAAAAAGAAGATTGAAATTAATGTAAAAAATACGGACCGCTCCCTCGGAACGATTTTCGGTTCGGAAATCACAAAACGATATCACGATACATTGGAGGACGATACCTTTGTTGTAAAATGTAACGGCAGCGGCGGTCAAAGTTTCGGCGCCTTTATTCCAAAGGGCTTGACACTGAATTTGACCGGTGACAGCAATGACTATTTTGGCAAAGGTCTGTCTGGCGGAAAGCTTACCCTGGCGCCGCCGAAGAATATTAAGTTCAAACCGCATGAGAATATCATTGTCGGAAATGTGGCGCTTTACGGGGCGACCAGCGGCAAAGCCTTTATCAACGGCGTGGCCGGCGAGCGTTTCTGTGTTCGTAATTCCGGCGCTCTGGCGGTTGTTGAAGGGGTCGGCGACCACGGCTGTGAATATATGACCGGAGGCCGGGTAGTTATTCTCGGCGGTACAGGCAAAAACTTTGCGGCCGGTATGAGCGGCGGTATCGCTTATGTACTGGATGAAAAGAGTGATTTCTACACAAGAGTAAATAAGGAGCTTGTTTCCCTGGAACCTGTAACCTCAAAATATGATGTTCAGGAATTAAAGGAAATGATTGCAGAACATGTGGAGGCAACCGGTTCAGAGATGGGTAAAAAGGTTCTGGATAATTTTGTGGATTATCTGCCGAAGTTTAAAAAAGTGCTTCCGCATGATTACAGCAAGATGCAGACGGCCATTGCCCATATGGAAGAAAAGGGCTTGAGTGTAGACCAGGCACAGATTGAAGCATTTTATGCCAATAAGAGAGGATAGGAGGTAAAACGTCATGGGAAAACCAACAGGATTTATGGACTTTGAGAGACAGGACAGTACGGCCATTGCCCCTGAAGAACGGATAAAAAATTTTGATGAATTCCACATTCCTCTGAGCAAAGAATGTCAGCAGACACAGGGTGCGCGCTGTATGGACTGCGGCGTACCGTTCTGTCAGTACGGACAGATGATTGGGGGCATGGCCTCCGGCTGTCCTCTGAACAATCTGATACCGGAGTGGAATGATTTAATTTATAGAGGAAACTGGGAACGGGCAGTTAAACGTTTGAAAAAAACAAATAATTTTCCGGAATTTACATCCAGGGTGTGTCCGGCGCTCTGTGAAGCGGCCTGCACCTGTAATATTAACGGACTTCCGGTTTCCGTTAAGGAAAATGAACATGGAATTATCGAGTACGGCTATGAAAATGGCTTAATTCAGCCGGAGCCTCCGAAGGTGCGTACAGGAAAAAGGGTTGCCGTCATTGGTTCCGGCCCGTCGGGACTTGCGGCGGCCGACCAGTTGAATCACCGGGGACATCAGGTGACGGTTTTTGAACGTAATGACCGGATTGGCGGGCTGCTCCGTTATGGAATTCCAAATATGAAGCTGGAGAAACAGGTGATTGACCGGCGGGTAAATATTATGAAGGCCGAGGGCGTAGAATTTGTGACAAATACGAATGTGGGCATTGACATGAAGCCGGCCCGTCTTATGCGGGAATATGACGCCGTCATTCTCGCCTGCGGCGCATCAAACCCGAGAGATATTAAAGTTCCGGGACGGGAAAGCAACGGGATTTATTTTGCCGTAGATTATCTGACCAGGGTTACGAAGAGCCTTTTAAATTCAGGACTTCGGGATGGAAAAATTCCGGCGGTGAAGGATAAAAAGGTTATGGTTATCGGCGGCGGCGATACGGGAAATGACTGTGTCGGTACTTCGATTCGTCTTGGCGCCGCCTCTGTCATCCAGTTGGAGATGATGCCGAAAGCGCCGGACACCCGGGCGGACAATAATCCATGGCCGGAGTGGCCGAAAATCTGTAAGACAGATTACGGTCAGGAAGAAAGTATCGCTGTCTTTGGGCATGACCCTCGGATTTATCAGACAACAGTTAAGGAATTTATTGCCGATGAAAAGGGAAATGTATGCAAGGCCGTATTGGTGAAGCTGGAATTCAAAAAGAATCCGGAGACCGGACGGATAGATATGTGTGAAGTTCCTGGCAGCGAATATATTGAAGATGTGGATTTGGTTCTCATTGCCGCCGGCTTCCTCGGAAGTCAGGAATATGTTACGAAAGCCTTCGGCGTGGATGTGGATGGACGGACGAATGTAGCCACAGCGCCGGGGGATTACAAGACGAGTAAAGAGAAGGTTTTTGTTGCCGGAGATATGCATCGGGGCCAGTCCCTTGTTGTCTGGGCCATTCGGGAAGGACGCGAAGTGTCGAAAAGCGTTGATAAATATCTTATGGGCTATACAAATCTTTAAATTTGTGCTAGAATAAAATTCGGGCGAATCCTGCCCTTGCCATTTACAGACTGTCCTCTGCCGTTTCCCAAGGCGCGTATGCGTCGGCAGAGGACAGTTTTCTGTGCTTTTATGCCTGTTTTCTTACCAGAGCTTTCATTTCTTTAAACATTCCAAAATAGGTTCAATATATTTTTTGTCCGAAATATCATAGGATGTGGAAATGGTTTTTATCATTTCCAGCCTTGCCTCTGTTTTATCTTTTTTCGCTTTAAGTATTTTTATAAACATCTTCATCATAATACATAGCACTCAAGAAAAAACATCATGCAAAAATATGCTGCGATAAAGTAAGGGACTGATGCAAAAGCAGGCTCAGGAGAATCTGCAAATGCTTATTGAAAAATTTTATCAGGCGATGAATTGGCTGAAAAAAAGGAGCAAATCGTAAAAAAAGCCCATATTTCTGCGAAAAATTGGAAAAGTCTTTCGTGCGTGCGTTTGACGAAATAAAATAAATCGTTTGACATCGGTAAGTGTCCATGTTAAAAAGGTGTTAGATAGTCGATACTAACCTTTGTAACCTATTGGTCATACACTTACTATAAGAGGTGTCCGGAGAATGAAAAAGAAAATGATACGCACAGCTTATATATCTGATTTGG
>CABUAW010000086.1 GCA_902489645.1 uncultured Lachnospiraceae bacterium
TCTGTCGTGCAACTTTTAAAGGATAACACGCTTTTAAGATTTTGTCAACATCTTTTTTTATTTTTTTGAATATTTTTTTGATATTCAAAGCGGAGAAGGAGGGATTTGAACCCTCGCGCCGCGTTAGCGACCTATACCCTTAGCAGGGGCACCTCTTCGGCCTCTTGAGTACTTCTCCGAACTGTTAAAAATTATGAAATTTTTAACGCACTTTTTTCCGTGCTTGTCTATTATAATACATATTAATCGCCTTTGTCAACGATTTTACTTATATTTTTTTTATTTTTTTCGAAACACAATATATGCATATTTTTATTTATTTTTTCCTATATATAGGTCCGATTAATACTGTATTTTACGATATTCTTTCACAACATTTTCATAAAGGTTATTTCCTTTTGAATCAACGACTACGATAGCCGGAAGATTCTCCACTTCCAGTTTACGAATAGCTTCTGTTCCCAAATCATCATAAGCAATAACTGTAGATTTTTTTATGGCTTTAGACAACAAAGCGCCTGCACCTCCGACAGCTGCAAAATAAACGGCGCCATTACGCACGATGGCATCTATCACTTCTTTAGAACGTTTTCCTTTTCCAATCATGCCTTTTAATCCACAATCCATTAATTTCGGAGCATACTTATCCATACGGCTGCTTGTTGTTGGTCCGGCAGACCCTATCGGGTGCCCATCTCTGGCCGGTGAAGGTCCCATATAATAAATAATATTATTTTCCAAATTCATTGGAATTGATTCATTCGCAAGCATAGACTCATACATACGTTTATGCGCCGCATCCCTGGCTGTATAAATCACTCCGGAAATATAAACATAATCCCCCGATTTTAATTCTTTAATGGTTTCATCCTTTAAGGGTGCATTAATATGTTTTTCCATTCTGCTCTCTCCTTAAATTTTTATAATTCCCGTGTCACATGCCGGTTCACATGGCAACAAATATTAATAGCCACTGGCAAACCCGCAATATGGGTTGGATATGTTTCAATATTCACAGCCATAGCCGTTACTGTGCCGCCAAGGCCGCCTGGTCCGATACCTAACTGATTCACTTTTTCAAGCATTTCAATTTCCAGTTCTTTTACGTAAGGAATATTTGAATGACTTCCGGCAGCTCTGGTCAATGCATGTTTTGCCATCAAAGCACATTTTTCAAAATCTCCGCCGATACCTACGCCGACAACTAAAGGCGGACAGGCATTTGGACCGGCCGCGTCCACTGTTTCAAGGATTACCTTCTTAACGCCTTCAAGACCATCCGCCGGTTTAAGCATACAAATCCGGCTCATATTTTCACTTCCAAATCCCTTCGGCGCCAAAGTTATTTTCAAAGAATCTCCCGGAACCATCTGATAATGGATAATCGCCGGTGTATTGTCATTTGTATTTTTACGGTAAATCGGGTCTTCAACTACGGATTTGCGAAGAAAACCTTCCGTATATCCCCGGCGGACGCCCTCATTAATTGCTTCTTCCAACAGTCCGTCCACAATATGGACTTCCTGACCTATTTCGACAAATAAAACGGCCATTCCCGTATCCTGGCAAATTGGAATCATTTCCTCGCCCGCAATCTTCAAATTATCTTCAAGCTGTTTTAACACCTGTTTTCCAAGAAGGGATTCTTCTGTTTCTATGGCATGATTCATAGCTTCTGCCATATCCTCGGATAAAAAATGGGTTGCCTGAATACACATATCCCGAACAGTATCAATAATTGTATGACAAGATATATCTCTCATTTTGAAACCTCCATTTGATAGAGAAGAATTATAATTATCTCATTACTTTTTTCTTATCTTCTGCCTCCTGCAGCTTAATTGCCCTTCGGTTAACAACTTCAACACTCTTTGGCTGAATATCTCCGGTTTTCTTCAATGCCCATTTTGTCATTGAAGGACCTACAAGTTCATAAACCAATACGGAGAAAAGAACAATATTCCGAATCATTGCTCCTTCCTCGCCAAATTTTGCGGCAGCCGTGATACACATTCCCAGAGCAACTCCGGCCTGTGGAAAAAGTGTAATTCCTAAATATTTCTGAACCATAGGGTCACATCCGGCCGCTTTTGAACTGGACCATGCACCCAGATATTTACCGATACAACGGAATACAATATAAACGACGCCGATAATAACAATACTTACATCTGAAAAAACGCTCAGTTCAAGCTCAGCGCCGCTGATAACAAAGAACAAAGCAAATAACGGCGCCGTCCACCGGTCGGATTTTTCCATCAAATCTTCCGATAACGGACATATATTACAAAAAACGGTTCCAAGCATCATGCAAACTAAAAGTGAAGAAAATGCGATATGTATGCCACCCACATCAAATTCCAGCATAGAAATTCCAACAGTCAAAAATACAAAGGCAATCGTCAATGATAAACGGTTACTGTTCGAATTAAACAAGGTTTCTAACTGGGTCAGAAGCCATCCCATAAATGCGCCGACAACCAATGAAAGAACAATCTCCAAAAGCGGTTCGACTAAAATCGATGTCATATTAAATGCACCGTCTTTTAAGGCCATTGCCACACCAAAAGAAACAGCAAATACCATCAAAGCCACCGCATCATCCAGAGCAACCACCGGAAGAAGAATATCCGTTAATTTTCCTTTTGCCTTATACTGACGTACAACCATCAAGGTCGCAGCCGGCGCAGTAGCTGTCGCAATAGCTCCTAAAGTAATGGCTGTGGTTATAGGAAGTTTAGCTCCGATAAAAATATGTAAAACAAACATTGCTATATTTACACATAAAGATGCGACCAAACCTTCAGCAATACCAACAATCATCGCCTGACGGCCAATCGTTTTTAATTCAGACAAACGAAATTCATTACCAATCGTAAACGCAATAAATCCCAATGCCACATTTGAAATTAAAGCATATTGTTCAACATCACTGGTTGATACAAAACCCATTCCCGGCACATTTAAACGTCCAAGAACGTAAGGCCCAATCAAAACACCGGCAATTAAATAAGCCGTAACATCCGGTAATTTTAATGGTCTTAATATACGGGTCATTAATAATCCCATAATCAATGCAACTGAAATTGCTAATATTGCTGTCATTTTCCTTCCCCTTTTCATCCTATGGCATAATCAATATGAAAACAATTTTTTATAATATCACTGCGTACCGCTTTTGTCAAATAAAAAGGGAATGTATAAACATCCCCTTTTAACCTAGATTTCAAATTTCAAAAACCTGCCCCTCTTTGCTAATAGAGACAATCTTATCCCTGTAGCTTTCTGCGGATTCGCCGTCTTTGAATTTCTGAATCAGTTTATAATCCTTCCAGAAGTGCATCGGAAAAACAATATCGGCATCGGCCGTGTGCATAAATTCATTCATTCCCCACCAGTAATGTTCCTCCTGACGCGGGTCAAGGACCACAAAAGCCGCATCAAAATGGCGCCCTTTGATTTTGCTCATCTCGTGCTTATATTCTCTTTCCCGGCGCTCCCGGTCCTCTTCACTTTCTCCAATCCAGGACCACCAATGCAAATCTCCGGCAAAATAAATCGATTTGCCCGCATACTGAATTAAGAATGCGACGCCTTCATCCGTAGATTTTAATGTCTCGATTTTTATGTGCCGGGAGCCTCCTTCTTTTTTCGAAACCTCCCGGTTATCCACATTCAAATACAATAATTTATCGTTATCCACAAAAATGGTGTTTTCTCCACCGGTCCCCAGACGGACGGCAAAACTTAAACTGTGCCGGACATCATCGGAAAGAACATAGGTGACATAGGGATTATATTCCGCATATTGATAAATGGACGGATTAAAATGGTCCCCATGAGCGTGACTTACAAAGAAAATAATCCGTTTATCTTTATCGAATTCCGGCAGCTTTCCTTTGTAATAATCAAAGACAAAAATACAATCTTCAATTTCAACAACAAAACAACTATGATGAATATATGTTATTTTCATTCAGCCTCTCCACCCGTCTCTTCATCAGATTTTTCGTCCGTTTCCGCTTCTCTGACCTTGGCGATACTTGCAACTTTGATATCGTTTTCCACATCGATATCCATCAGCTTCACTCCGGAGGTATAACGTCCAATTTTTGAAATACCGTTGACCGGCATACGAATAATAATTCCGCCGGAAGTAATCATCATAATTTCATGGTTGTCATTCACAGCCTTTGCACCAATAACATTCCCTGTTTTTTCTGTAATATTGTAGCAAAGGACACCCTTTCCACCACGATGCTGACGGTTAAATTCGGACAAATCCGTCCGTTTACCCATGCCTTTTTCAGAAGCAATCAATAAAGAATCTCCCTGGCTGTCCAACTGCATGCCGATAATTTCATCATCCGCATCCAAGGTCATACCGATAACGCCCATTGAAGTTCTTCCTGTAGGACGCACATCATGTTCATTAAACCGGATACATTTTCCATGTTTTGTCACAAGGAAAACATCATTCTCATTATTCGTTATCTTTACTTCAATTAATTCGTCATCTTCTCTCAAATTAATAGAAATGATACCCGTTTTTCTTATGTGGTCATATTCTTTAATCGATGTTTTCTTTACGATTCCCTTTTTTGTAGCCATAAACAAATAAACATCCTGGTCAAAATTCGGAATAGGTATCATGGCCGTAATCTTTTCTCCCGGCTCCAATTGAAGAATATTTACGATGGCCGTTCCCCGGGCTACTCTGGAAGACTCCGGAATCTGATAGGCTTTAATCCGATAAGCCTTCCCTTTATTTGTAAAGAACATAATATAGTGATGGGTACTTGTCATCAACAAATCCTCAATATAATCATCGTCCAGCGTAGACATTCCCTTAATGCCTTTACCGCCTCGGTTCTGGCTGCGGAAATTATCTACCGTCATCCGTTTGATATATCCAAGTTTTGTCATCGTAATCACTGTATTCTCTTTTTTAATCAAATCCTCAATCGTAATTTCTTCATCATCAATGCCGATAGAAGTTCTGCGGTTATCGCCATATTTATTGCGAATCACCGTAATTTCATCACGGATAACGCCAAGAAGACGTTTTTCATCACCGAGAATAGCCTTTAATTCGGCAATTTTTGCTTCCAGCTCCGCATATTCGCCTTCCAGCTTTTCCCGTTCCAAACCGGTCAAAGCACGAAGACGCATATCCACGATGGCCTGAGCCTGAACGTCCGTCAAACCAAAACTTTGAATTAATTTTTCTTTAGCCTCAGCCACGTTTTTAGAAGAACGGATAATATGAATCACTTCGTCAATATTATCCAGGGCAATCAGTAATCCCTCTAAAATATGCGCTCGCTCCTCGGCCTTGTTTAATTCATATTTGGAACGCCGTGTAATAACTTCTTCCTGATGTTTTAAGTACAATTCAAGAATCTGTTTCAGATTCAGAATCATCGGCTCATTATTTACAAGAGCAAGAAGAATAACGCCGAAGGTATCCTGGAGCTGGGTATGTTTATATAAATGATTCAAAATGATATTCGGGTTTGCATCTTTTTTCAATTCAATAACAACCCGCATACCTTCACGGCTGGATTCATCTCTTAAATCAGAGATACCTTCAACCCGTTTGTCCCGAACCAGCTCGGCAATCTTTTCAATTAATTTTGCCTTATTAACCATATAAGGCAGCTCGGTTACAACAATTCTCTGACGTCCATTCCCCATCGGCTCAATCTCTGTCACCGCACGTACCTTAATCTTCCCCCGGCCGGTACGGTAAGCTTCGTTAATTCCATTTTTTCCGAGAATCATGGCTCCCGTCGGAAAATCCGGCCCCTTGATAATATCAAGAATTTCTTCAATTTCGGTCTCTCTGTCATTCTCAATCTTATTTTCAATAATTTTTAAAACACCGTCAATGGTCTCACGAAGATTATGCGGCGGAATATTCGTCGCCATACCGACGGCAATTCCCGTCGTACCATTAACCAGAAGATTCGGAAAACGGGAAGGAAGCACGATAGGCTCCTTCTCTGTCTCATCAAAGTTCGGTCCAAAATCCACAGTATCTTTATTGATATCCGCAAGCATTTCCATGGAAATTTTACTCAGTCTGGCTTCGGTATAACGCATGGCCGCCGCGCCGTCACCGTCAACAGAACCAAAGTTTCCATGACCGTCAACCAAAGGATATCTTGTCGACCACTCCTGAGCTAAATTGACCAGGGCGCCATAAATGGATGAATCACCGTGCGGGTGATATTTACCCATTGTATCACCGACGATACGCGCGCATTTACGATGCGGCTTATCCGGTCCGTTATTCAGCTCAATCATTGCATATAATATACGTCTCTGTACAGGTTTTAAACCATCTCTTACATCCGGCAATGCTCTGGAGGCAATAACACTCATGGCATATTCGATATAAGATTGTTCCATTGTTTCCTGAAGGTCCACTTCCTGGACCTTATCAAAAACATTACTTAAATCATCCATTTACTGCTTCCTCCATCGATTAAATATCAAGATTCCGTGCATATTTTGCATGAGTCTCAATAAATTCACGCCGTGGCTCTACCTTATCTCCCATCAATACATTAAATGTATCATTCAGAGCGGCCAGCTTCGCGTCGTCCATAGTTACTTTTAAAAGAATCCGTTTATCCGGGTCCATTGTCGTTTCCCACAACTGTTCCGGGTCCATCTCTCCAAGACCTTTATAGCGCTGAATCCGGTTGTTCTGGTCACGGCCTATTTCCGTCAGAATATTGTTCAATTCTATGTCATCGTAGGCATACCATACTTTTTTATTCTTCTCAACTTTATACAATGGCGGCTGTGCCAGATAAACATAGCCCTGTTTGATAAGTTCAGGCATAAAACGATAAAAGAAAGTTAATAATAAAGTTGCAATATGAGCGCCATCCACATCGGCATCGGTCATAATAATAATTTTATGATATCGAAGCTTTGAAATATCAAACTCTTCATGGATGCCCGTGCCGAAGGCCGTAATCATGGCTTTAATTTCGTTATTGACCAGAATTTTATCCAGGCGGGATTTTTCTACGTTTAAAATTTTTCCCCGAAGCGGTAAAATTGCCTGAGTCGCCCGTGAACGGGCAGTTTTTGCCGAACCCCCGGCGGAATCTCCCTCAACGATATAGATTTCACAGTTGGCCGGGTCCTTATCCGAACAGTCGGCCAGCTTTCCTGGCAGGCTCATTGTTTCCAATGCCGTTTTACGCCGTGTCAAATCTCTGGCTTTTCTTGCCGCGTCTCTGGCTCTCTGGGCCAAAACTGCTTTTTCGGCAATCATTTTTCCGACGCCTGGATTCTGTTCCAGGAAAATCATAAGACGTTCACTGACAATGCTGTCTACTGCGCCTCTGGCCTCGCTATTTCCAAGTTTTTGTTTTGTCTGTCCCTCAAACTGAGGCTCGCCAATTTTTATACTGATAATTGTCGTCAAACCTTCCCGGATATCTTCACCGGAAAGATTCGGTTCACTGTCTTTGAGAAGCTTATTTTTTCTCGCATAATCATTAAAGGTTTTCGTCAACGCATTACGGAATCCAATCAGGTGGGTGCCGCCCTCCGGTGTAATAATATTATTGACAAAACTATAGCAGCTTTCTGCATAAGAATTATTATGCTGCAGCGCTACTTCGACATAAACATCGTCTTTTGTACCTTCACAGTAAATAATTTCCGGATATAAAACGTCGTGCGGCCGGTTTAAATATTCCACATATTCTTTAATACCGCCTTCATAGTGAAAAATCCGTTCCACCGGCTGTTCTTCACGGTCATCAATTAAAATAATCTTCAAGCCCTTCGTCAAAAAAGCCGTTTCCCTCAGACGTTCTTTTAAAATTTCAAAGTCATAGACCGTTTCCTCAAAAATTAAACTGTCCGGCTTAAACGTTACTTTCGTCCCGCGCTTTTGAGTATCGCCGATAACCTGCAAATCTTCTATAACTTTTCCGCGTTCATAACGCTGTTTATATTTTTTTCCCTCTTTGTAAACGACAACCTCCAGCCACTCCGAAAGTGCGTTTACAACCGAAGCTCCAACACCATGGAGACCACCGGAAACCTTATATCCTCCACCGCCGAACTTTCC
>CABUAW010000087.1 GCA_902489645.1 uncultured Lachnospiraceae bacterium
ATTACTCTCATTTTTTATTTTCTTTATTCAACTGATATTTTCTTTACACTAATAAATAGAAATCGGGACGCTTATCTGATATAATTAAAGATTAGAAGAGTATGGGGGAATTCATATGAATCAACAGTTTATTCGGGAGGCTTTGATTGAGTGGGATAAGATAGAAAGGAAAAGCTATTTGAGGGACATTCCGGCGCTTCAATTCAGGAAACCGGTTGTCTTTGAAAGGCCGGTGACATTTTTTGTCGGAGAAAATGGTTCGGGAAAATCAACGCTGCTGGAAGGTATCGCGGTGGCTTACGGATTTAACCCGGAGGGCGGTACGAAGAACTTTTCATTTTCTACTTACGATTCTCATTCAGAGCTTCATGAGGCGGTACGTTTGACGCGGGGGCCGCGAAAGCCGAAGGGCAGCTATTTTTTAAGGGCCGAGAGCTTCTATAATGTGGCCAGTAAGGCGGAGGATTACCGGGATAACGACCCGGCGGAAATTTATTATGCCAGGTATGGCGGAAAATCATTGCATGAGAGGTCCCATGGCGAAAGCTTTCTGGCGTTGATTCAGGGGGAGTTTGTTCCAAATGGGCTCTACATTTTAGACGAGCCGGAAGCGGCCTTATCTCCGCAGCGTCAATTGACATTGCTTCTTGAAATCGACCGGCTGGCCAAGGCGGGAGCGCAGTTTATTATTGCCAGCCATTCACCGATACTTCTCGGATTGCCTGAGGCACAAATCCTATCCTTTGACGGGGAGGCGATTCACCCGTGCGATTATACGCAGACAAGCAGTTATCAGGTAACGGAAATGTTTATCAATAACCGGGAATATTTTTTAAAACGTCTGTTGTCATAAGGCGTTCCATTGGGATGCAACTGTCAGGTGCGGAATTTCAAAGCGCAATTGGTGGTGGCCAACTGGAATTTCTGCTAAGATATGGGCAGAAATTAAGTTGAAAAGGAGAATTAATGAATGATTTTAGCGGAAAAGATAGTCTATTTGAGAAAGAAAAAGGGATGGTCCCAGGAAGAGCTGGCTGAAAAGCTGGATATATCCAGACAGTCGGTTTCAAAGTGGGAGCTGGATGCATCCATACCGGATTTGGATAAGATTGTAAAACTCAGCGAACTTTTCGGCGTTACTACGGATTATTTGCTGAAGGAGGAGATTCAGGAAATCTCCGGCGACGTGCCGGAAGTCTTTGAGGAAGCTTTGGCGCCATCTGTGCGAAAGGTGTCTGCGGAGGAAGCAGATGCGTTTATGGATTTGACAAGAAAAATGTCGGGGCGGATTGCCTTTGCGATTACTTTATTTATTTTGTCGCCGGTTCCGCTGATTTTTTTAAGCGGGGTCGCGGAATATAAGAACAGCCGTCTGACAGAAGATATGGCCGGCGGATTTGGCGCGGCCATTCTTTTGATTTTAGTCGCCGTAGGCGTTGCGGTCCTGATTCTCAACGGGATGCAGCTTTCTGAATTCGAATATCTGGAAACAGAGGCCATACAAACAGACAGAATACTTACAGAGCGGGTGGAAGAAGCGCGGAGGACATTTGAGCCGACGTTTCGCGTCACTGTAACGATTGGCGTATTTTTGTGTATTATCGGCGTGATTCCCCTGCTTATGTCGGTGGGATTTACAAGTGATGAATTCGTTTATATCTGCTGTCTCGACATTCTTCTGGTTTTAATTGCCATCGGCGTGCATTTTTTTGTGCGTTACGGCATGATTTATGATGCCTATGATAAATTACTCCAGCGGGGCGATTATACGGAAGAAAAAAAGGCTCTCGGCCGAAAAACGTCCTTTTTCCCAAAGATTTACTGGTGTCTGGTGACAGCCGTTTATCTGGGAATCAGCTTTTATTTTTCCAATTGGGAAATCAGTTGGATTGTCTGGCCGGTGGCCGGCGTTTTGTTTGTCGCTTTAAATGGTGTTGTCCAGGCGGTGGCCGGCAAATCAAAATGAGGATTCCAGACTTTTTTTCGTCTTATATAAAATAACGGCAACGGCGGCGAAGGTCAGCGTATCGGCTACGGGCATGAAAAACGGAAGGGCATAAAGGCCCCCGAACATGGGCAGCAGGATAGGAAGACCGGCCCCAAAAACGATTTCACGTGTTACGGACAGAATCGAGGATTCCTTTGCTCTGCCGAGGGATTGTAAAAAGATGAAGGTCCCTTTATTGACACAGGCCAGAATCAGGAGGCAGAGCTGTCCCCGGATAAACCAGACGGCAAATTGGGTGTAATAGATACTTTCATTTGCCGAACCGAAAAGCCCGATAAGCTGATATGGAAACAGCAGAAAGATAAAGGAGGCAATCAGCCCGACAAGGGTTTCGGCAAGCATCAGACGTTTCATTAATCCGATAACCCGGTCATTTCGCTTTGCACCGATGTTATAACCGGAAATCGGTATACATCCGGCGGCCAGACCTGCGGAAATGGAAATAATAATCTGAAAAAATTTCATCACAATGCCTGTGATTGCCGTAGGAATCTGGGCATATTCCGGCTGGCAGAATACGGCGTCCATGGCCCCGTATTTTATGGACATATTGAGCGTGGCGGCCATTGAAAGAACGATAGAGATTTGGGAAAGAAAGCTGGCCGAACCCAGGGACAGAATTTTCTTCGCCACTTCCGGCCGGAAAATGAAACAGCTTTTATCCAGTGTTATGGCCTTCATTCGGAACAGATAGGCTGCGGCTAAAATTGCGGAGACAATCTGGCCCGCGATTGTAGCTATGGCAGCTCCGGCCATTCCCCAGTGCAGAAGGTAGATGCAGATGGGGTCAAATATAATATTGATGATGGCGCCAATCAACAGGGTCGCCATGGCAAAACGGGGACTGCCGTCGGAGCGGATGATGGGATTCAGAGCCTGTCCGAACATATAAAAAGGCACGCCAAGCGTAATCCAGAAAAAATATTCCTTTGACATCTGGAAGGTTTCCTCATTGACCCGGCCGCCAAAGGCGCTGATAATCGCTTCCTGGAAAACCAGATAAATGACCATAAGTACAAGACTCGCCGCAATGACGGCAATGACAGAGCTGCCGATACCCTGTCCGGCCTTATCCTTTTGTTTGGCGCCGAGATTGATGCTGACAAAGGTGCAGCAGCCGTCGCCAATCATGACGGCAATGGCGATAGCTATGACAGTGGTAGGGAAAATGACAGTGTTGGCCGCATTGCCATAAGAACCAAGGTCATCCGCATTTGCTATGAATATCTGGTCAACGATATTGTAAAGCGCGGCCACAAGCATGGAAATGACGCAGGGAAGGGCATATTTCCACATAAGTTTCCCTAAATGTTCTTTTTCAAGATAATCGTTTGTATTTGTTTCAATCACGTTAAAACCTCCCCCGGAACAACCGTATTCGATGGTGTATATTCAATTTGACTCTATATTTATCATACCTTTGGCACTGTCAAAGTCAAGGAATCGGGCGCTTTAATAAGTTGAAGTAGACGCGGATATTTGTTTTCATTTATAATGAATTTGGATATACATAAAATGGTCGGAGGCGATAGGGATGGCAAAGAAACGGATTATTTGTTTTGGGGATTCAAATACATGGGGCTACAATCCGGCGACGGGAGAACGGTACGATGAAAATACCCGTTGGCCGATGCGGATGCAGCAGATGTTAGGCGACGAATATCAGGTGATTGAGGAAGGTCAGAACGGACGAACCATTTCCTGCGAGGACCCGTGGGAATGGGGAAACAAAAAAGGGATGGATTATGTTCTGCCGATGGTGGAAAGCCATGCACCCTTTGATATGCTGATAATCATGCTTGGCTCGAATGAATTAAAGAAAAAATTTCATCTTCCGGCCGGAGATATTGCCGGAGGACTTCAAAATATGATGATGCGCCTGAAAGGCTTTTTGAACTATAAGTGTCGGCAGCCGGATACAAAGATTCTTATCGTCTCTCCGGTGCATGTGGGCGAGGGCATAGAAACGTCGCCCTTTGCCGAATTTTTTGAAGGGAAAGCGGCGGTGGAAAATTCAAAGCGGATGGCCTACTGGTATCGGCTGGTGGCCGAGCAGTTTGACTGTGAATTTTTCGATGCGGCGACAGTAGCCGAACCGGGCGATGTGGACAGCATCCATTTATCGGCGGAGGGGCATCTGAAATTGGCAAAAGCGCTGGCAAAAAAGGTGAATGAAATATGGAGTTAGGATGAGAAAGACCGCTCTCTGCCCGATGGGCATGGGAGCGGTTTGCTGTCATAAAAAACGGGGACGAGGGTATTCGTTTGCAAGCCGGATGTCCGAGATGTCCGGCTCTATCATCATGGAATAATTGGTGTGATAGATGACAAAGCCCGGCTTTCCCGAGTTGGGTTTCTTCACATGTTTTCGCTGAATATAATCGATTTCCACTTTTTCACCGGCCCGGTTTTTGGAGTAAAAGGCGGCGAGGCGGGCGGCCTCTTCAAAGGTACGGTCCGGCAGCTCGCTTCCCCCGCTTTTGACGATGACGTGGGAACCGGGGATACCTTTGGCATGGAACCACCAGTCGCCGCCGTTGGCAAATTTGAAGGTCAGCTCTTCGTTTTGAAGGTTATTTTTTCCGACGTACATGTCATAGCCGTCCGAGGAAACATAGTGGAGCGGCTGGCTCGTCAGTTTTTGCTTTTTCACATTTTTGCCGCCGTTATGACGCTTCACATAACCGGCCTGAATGAGTTCTTCCTTAATCTGGGCCAGGTCCCCCTCCGTTTGGGCCAAATCCAGGGCCGTGCTGATGGAGTCCAGGTGTTCCATTTCGTCATGAGTTTCTTTGGTCAGGGTGGACAGGGCTTCAAATGTACGTTTGAGCTTACCGTACCGTTCAAAATATTTTTTTGAATTTTCCTGTGGCGTAAGCTGAGGCTCCAGAGGAATGGTGATTTCTTTATCCGTATAGTAATTCAGACAGGTCAGGCTTTTCGCGCCCTCCTCCAATCCATAGCCGTAGGTATTAATCATTTCGCCGTAAATCTTATATTTTTCCCGTTTTTCCGTATCCTTTAACTGTTTTAATTGTAAATCATATTTTTTACGGCTCCTGTCCAGGGCGGTACTCACGACATGGCGCAAATCATGGGATTTCTGGCGGATGCGGGTGGACGCATTTTTCTCCGCATAATAGGTGCGAAGCACTGTGGAAATGGAATCGAAATCCCGGCTGTCGCAGTCGCCGTAGCATGTCAGCGGCAGGGCGGAAAATTCCACGGGTTCTTTGCCCCGGTAAATAATGACGGGCGAGAAATCCCGGTTTTTTACATCTTCCATGAGGCGGCAAAAAACGCCGAACAAATGGAGTTTTTCCGCGTCGGATAGTCCGCTGGTGCTTACGCCGGAATCGACGGAGGCCCGGTAGCAGATTTCCTCGGCGATGACCGGGCTGATTCCGGTCAGGCTTGTATAAAGGGCTTTTCCTACAGGCAGAGGCTTAGATAAAACCTTTTCGGTAAAGTCCTTTGTCTCGATGGTCACAGGATTCATCTTCGACATGGTGTTCGGAATGAAATAGCTGCGTCCCGGCAGAACCTCCCGGACGGAGCTGACATTGAGAGAAATATGTTTGATACTGTCGATGATAGTACCGTCGGGCTGACAGAAGATAATATTGCTGTGTTTGCCCATCAATTCCACAATAAGGAATTTCGTACATAAATCACCCAATTCATTTAAGTGTTCAATTTCAAATTTTATAATACGTTCCATTTCCGGCTGGACGATGGAAACGATACGGCCGCCGCTGATGTGCTTTCGAAGCAGCATACAGAAGTTGGGGGCCACCATCGGGTTTGTCCCCGCCTCCGTTGTCAGATAAGCCAGAGGCAGCGAAGGGCTGGCCGAGAGGAGCAGGCGGTAGTTATTCCGATTGTTTTTAATCGTCAGAACAATGGCGTCGTTCTCCGGCTGATATATTTTATTAATACGGCCGTCAATCAGCCGTTCATTTAGTTCCCATACAAGGCTGGAAATTACGATTCCGTCAAAAGCCATAGGTATTCTCCTTACTGAAATTTAAATTACATAAAGTATATCAAATATTAAAATTTTGTACAAGAGATGGCGGGAGAAACTATTGACGGTATTTTTTATTTGAATTATAATAAATTGATATGGTTATACAATAGCCTTACTATGGAAAGATATAACCATACTTTATAAAACAAGTAGATGGGAGAACCATGCGATGTTGAAAAGTATGACAGGTTTCGGCAGAAGCGAAATCGCAAATGAACGTCAGAAGATTACCGTTGAGATGAAGGCCGTCAATCACCGCTATTGTGATATTAATATAAAAATGCCCAAAAAACTGAGCATTTTTGAAGCCGGCATAAGGAATCTTCTGAAAAAATACATCCAGCGGGGAAAGGTGGATGTATTTATAACCTATGAGGACTATACGGAAAATAATATGGTCCTTAAATATAATGAAGAGTTGGCCGCAGAATATGTTCGTGTTTTGCAGCAGATGAGCGGGCAGTTTGGCATTGAGAACGATGTGCGCGTATCCTCATTGTCCCGATATCCGGATGTCCTGACGCTGGAGGAACAAACCGTGGATGCGGATGAGCTTTGGGGCGTTCTCGAAGAGGCGCTGCATAAGGCCAGCGGGCAGTTCGTGGAGACACGTCTGGTCGAAGGTGAAAACCTGAAAAATGATTTAATCGGCAAATTGGACGGGATGCTTGAAGATGTGGATTTCATTGAAAAACGTTCACCGGAGATTATTGCGGAGCATCGCCAGCGGCTGGAGGCAAAGGTCAGAGAATTGCTTGGCGATTCCACCATTGACGAGAGCCGTATTGTGACGGAGACGACCATATTTGCGGATAAGATTTGCGTGGATGAAGAGATTGTCCGTCTGCGCAGCCATATCACGAGTACCCGGAAGGCCCTGCTGGAAGGCGGCAGTATCGGCCGGAAGCTGGATTTCATCGCCCAGGAGATGAACCGGGAAGCAAATACGATTTTATCCAAGGCCAATGATTTGGAGGTTGCCAACCGGGCAATCAATTTAAAGACAGAGATTGAAAAAGTCAGAGAACAGATACAAAATATTGAATAAGCCTGAACAGGAGAGATGATTTTTGGGAAAGCTTATGAATATAGGATTTGGAAATGTGGTGAATACCAGCAAGGTCATCGCCATTATTAATCCGGATTCGGCGCCGATTAAGCGGATGATTCAGAACGCAAAGGATGCGGGAATGGCCATTGACGCCACCCAGGGGCGCCGGACAAAAGCAGTGATTGTTATGGAGAATAACGAATTGGTGCTTTCGGCCTTACAGCCGGAGACATTGACCGGACGTTTTGCCGATAAGATGATGAATAAGGATGAGGAAGATGAATAATCAAAGAGGAATACTGGCAATTATCTCCGGATTTTCCGGCGCCGGTAAAGGAACTGTTGTTAAAGAGCTTCTCGCTGCCTATGCTCAGGAATATTGTCTTTCTGTTTCCGCAACGACCCGCGGACCGAGGGAAGGGGAGATAGAGGGCCAGCATTATTTTTTTCTGGAAAAGACGGATTTTGAACGGCGAATCAGCGAAGAGAGGTTTTTGGAGTACGCACGCTACGTGGATAATTATTACGGAACCCCGAAGGAGTTTGTGTTTGATAAGCTGAATCAGGGAATTTCGGTCATATTGGAGATTGAAATGCAGGGCGCCTTGAAGGTGAAGGAGCGTTACCCCGAGACCGTATTGATTTTTGTCACACCGCCAACGGCCGGAG
>CABUAW010000088.1 GCA_902489645.1 uncultured Lachnospiraceae bacterium
AATCCGGGAACCCTGGTTGCGGCAAATGAGGCCGGCGCAGATGTGGTTTATAAGGTCGGCGGCGCTCAGGCCATTGCGGCTTTGGCTTTTGGTACGGAGTCCATTCCGAAAGTGGATAAGATTGTAGGACCGGGAAACATTTTTGTCGCTCTGGCCAAAAAAGCGGTTTACGGCTATGTGAGCATCGATTCCATTGCCGGACCGAGTGAAATTTTGGTCATTGCCGATGAGACGGCCAATCCGCGTTATGTGGCGGCGGACCTGCTTTCACAGGCCGAGCATGACGAACTGGCGTCGGCGATTCTTGTGACGACCAGCGAAACGTTGGCGGATGCGGTTTCCGCAGAGGTGGATGGCTTTGTCGAACAGCTTTCACGTAAAGCCATTTTGGAGAAATCTCTGGATAATTATGGCTATATTTTAATTGCGGAGGATTTAAACGGCGCGGTGGACATCGCCAATGCCATTGCCTCAGAACATTTGGAAATTGTCACAAAAAATCCATTTGAAGTCATGACGCAGATTAAAAATGCGGGCGCTATTTTCCTTGGAGAATACAGCTCGGAGCCTTTGGGGGATTATTTTGCCGGACCAAACCATGTCCTCCCGACCAATGGCACAGCAAAGTTCTTCTCGCCACTGAGTGTGGATGACTTTATTAAAAAATCAAGTATCATCTATTATTCCAGACAGGCTCTTGAGCCGGTAAAAGATGATATTATCAAATTTGCCGAATCCGAATCACTGACGGCCCATGCCAATTCCATACGGGTTCGGTTTGAAAAATAAGAGATAAACATTTAAGGAGGTAGGGCGGATGGATATCCGTAAAGCACACGTTTCCAGAAAAACAAGTGAAACCGATATTGAGGTCAGTATATGTCTTGATGGCACCGGAAAATGTGAGGCAGATACGGGCATTGGATTTTTTGACCATATGCTGAACAGCTTTGCACGTCACGGTTTGTTTGACCTTTCCGTAAGGGTACGGGGAGACCTTTATGTGGACAGTCATCACACCATTGAGGATACGGGCATTGTTTTGGGCGAAGCTATAAAAAAAGCGCTGGGGGATAAAAAGGGTATCCGGCGGTTTGGATATTTTATATTGCCGATGGATGAGACACTTGTTCTTGCGTCTTTGGATTTATCCGGCAGGCCTTATCTTAATTTTCAACTGCCGCTGACAGTGGAAAGGGTAGGTACGATGGACACCGAGATGGTTCGGGAATTTTTCTATGCCATATCCTATAGCTGCGGCATGAATTTACATTTGAAATTGATGGATGGCGCAAATAACCATCATATTATTGAAGCGGCCTTTAAGGCCTTTGCAAAAGCGCTGGACGCGGCTGTTTCTTACGACCCGCGGATTAAAGATGTTTTATCAACGAAAGGTTCTCTGTAAATTGAAGAAGGTGGTTTTATGCAGTTATACGCAGGTATTCACATTTCAGACGGAAAGTCTGTCAACCCGAATGATTTACATTATCTGAGAGATAATATTTTGACTTTGGACCCGGTAAAACTCGCGCTGCATTGGCAGGAAATGGGAGCTACCTATCTCCACATCATCGATTTGGATGCTGCGGCTATGGGTTATCCGGTCAATGAAGAAACCATTAAGGACATTTTAGATGTGGTACATATTCCGGTGCAATATGGCGGCGGGCTCCGTTCCATCAAAGATATTGATTCTTTTCTGAATATGGGTGTTTCACGGGTAATTATCAGCACTCAGGCGATATATAGTCCGAATTTCTTAAAGGAGGCTCTCCAGATTTTTGGTGCGGAGAGGATTCTTGTGGGCATCGATGCGGATAAAGGGATGGTGGCCGTTGAGGGCCGGGCAAAAATCAGCAATTTTAATTCTCTGACCCTGGCCCAGCATGTGGAACAGCTTGGCGTGCGCACCGTTGTGTACACGGATGTTGTGTGCGCCAATCAGGTGAAAGGGCCGGATATCATAAATACAAAAGAATTAATTGACCACACCCATCTGGATGTTATATATTCGGGCGGCGTGGCCTCCCTTCAGGATTTAAGAAATATTCGTAATGCGGGGTACATGGCGTGATGATTGGCGCCGCATTATATACAAATAAAATCAAATTAAAAGAAGCGGTAATGCTTTATGAACGAGGTGGACAAGTTGAGTGATAAACAAATCATAAGCTGTATGCGCTTAGACAAAGAGGCTGTGACGGCGGAGCATATTATCCATATGGAAAATATCGGAGCCGACGGCGTTCTTTTAATCGATGATTCTATGCCGGTGGATGAAGAGCGGCTGATTAAATTAATCAAAGCCGTCGGCGAAAAATCGGATATACCGCTGCTGGTCAAACGTCATTATCAGCGGCTTGAGGATGTAAAAAAGATTCTTTACGCAGGCGATACCCGGGCAGTGATGGATGTGGTATCCGCAGCGGATTTTCATTTGATGGTGGAGGTCAGCGAGCGGTTTGGAAAGGATAAGATTCTGGCCTGGATACCTGAAAGCCAGCCGGTGACAGATGCTCTGGCCGGCGCTGTGTGTCAAAACGGCGCCAGTGCCTGTGTCGTTGAAAATAAGGACGCGGAGCTTTTTGAAACTTACCATCTTCCGGTACTTCCGGTACGAAGTCTGACGGATGCGGAAGAAATTGCAAAGGTATTGAAGGCGGACGGCGTCTGCGGCATTATTTCTGAAAAATTCCATTCGGAGGATGTGGATTTAATGCGCTTAAAATACGAGTTGGGCGCTCTGGGTATCGCTACAAATCGTTTTGAAAGCCAGATTCCGTTCAGTGAATTTAAGTTAAACAGTGACGGCCTTATTCCTGTGGTTACCCAGGAATATAAGACGGGTAAGGTCCTCATGGTGGCCTACATGAATGAGGAGGCGTTTAATGAAACTATCCGCAGCGGACGGATGACTTACTGGAGCCGGAGCCGTCAGGAGCTTTGGAAAAAAGGCGATACGTCCGGCCATTATCAATATGTAAAGTCGCTGGATATTGACTGTGATAAAGATACAATTCTGGCAAAAGTCGTTCAGATTGGCGCGGCCTGCCATACGGGCAATGAAAGCTGCTTTTTCACAAATCTGGTATCCAAATCCTATGATTCGACCAATCCGATGACGATTTTTGATGAAGTAATGGCTACCATCCTTCACCGGAAAGAGAATCCGAAGGAGGGCTCTTATACGAATTATCTTTTCGATAAGGGCATTGATAAGATTCTGAAAAAAGTCGGAGAAGAAGCGACGGAAATCGTTATTGCCGCAAAGAATCCGGACAGTGATGAGCTGAAATATGAGATTTGTGATTTCCTTTATCATATGATGGTGCTTATGGCAGAACGGGGAGTTACCTGGAAAGAAATTACAAAAGAACTGGCCGGCCGGCATTAAAAAAGCGAGAAATACTATTTACAAAGAATCTAAATAATTTTATAATAGAAAACTGGCAGAGTTTATTTTTGCTGGTTTTCTTTTTGCTGTCATGCGGCTGCAAAAGAACGGCGGAATTTTTCTAAGCGAATCAAAGAATTGAATATACAGGAGGCTGAAACAGGTGAGAAAACAATATGGTTTGAATGAATTGAGAAGTATGTTTCTCAATTTCTTCGAGAGTAAGGGACATTTAAAGATGAACAGTTTTTCTTTAATCCCTCATAATGATAACAGTTTATTATTAATTAATTCGGGTATGGCTCCGTTAAAGCCTTATTTTACCCGTCAGGAGATTCCTCCGCGCTACCGGGTAACAACCTGTCAGAAATGTATCCGTACCGGAGATATTGAAAATGTTGGTAAGACAGACCGTCACGGCACCTTTTTTGAAATGCTCGGTAATTTTTCCTTTGGCGATTATTTCAAGCACGAAGCAATTGCCTGGTCCTGGGAATTTTTAACGCAGGTTGTCGGTCTTGAAGAAGACCGTCTCTATCCGTCGGTTTATCTGGATGATGACGAAGCCTTTGACATCTGGAATAAAGAAATCGGTATTGCTCCGGAGCGCATTTTCCGCTTCGGTAAAGAGGATAACTTCTGGGAACATGGCGCCGGACCTTGCGGACCATGTTCTGAAATTTACTATGACCGCGGCGAAAAATACGGTTGTGGTAAACCGGGATGTACGGTAGGCTGCGACTGCGACCGTTACATGGAAATCTGGAATAACGTATTTACCCAGTTTAACAATGACGGACACGGGAATTATTCCACACTGGAATATAAAAATATTGATACAGGTATGGGACTGGAACGTCTGGCTTCGGTCGTTCAGGATGTGGATTCCATCTTTGATGTGGACACATTGAAGGCGCTTCGTGAAGAAGTATGCCGTTTGGCGAACTGTACCTATAAAGAAGATGCGGACAAAGATGTTTCTATCCGTCTGATTACGGACCACATTCGTTCCGTGACCTTTATGGTTTCTGATGGTATTATGCCGTCCAATGAGGGCCGGGGATATGTTCTTCGCCGTCTGCTGCGCCGGGCGGCCAGACACGGACGCCTTCTCGGAATCAAAGGGAATTTCCTTTCCGGTTTGAGCCGCAAGGTGATTGAAGTATCCAAAGACGGTTATCCGGAACTGGAAGAACGTCAGGAATTTATTACCCGGGTAATTACCGAAGAAGAAGAGAAATTTAACAAGACGATAGACCAGGGACTTACGATTCTGGCAGAGATGAAAGAGACGCTCATTGCGAAAGGCGAAAAGGTTCTTTTCGGTGACGATGCTTTTAAATTATATGATACCTATGGTTTCCCGATGGACCTGACGGAAGAGATTCTTGAAGAAGACGGTATCACCATCGACGAGGAAGGCTTCCAGGCGGCCATGACCGAACAGAAGGAAAAGGCCCGTAAAGCCCGTAAGACAACCAACTACATGGGCGCCGATGTGACCGTCTACCAGTCCATTGACGCGGCGGTTACTTCGGAATTTGTCGGCTATGATTATCTGACCTGCGAATCGCCTATTACAGTGCTGACGACGGAGAGCGAAGTCGTTGAAGCCCTCGTTGACGGGCAGCAGGGGACAATTTTCACCGAACAGACGCCGTTCTATGCGACAAGCGGCGGCCAGGAAGGCGATAACGGAAGGATAACTATTGGAGACAGTGTCTTTGAAGTAAAAGATACAATCAAATTGCAGGGCGGCAAGATTGGCCATGTGGGCATTGTTACGGCCGGCATGTTTAAGGTGGGCGACAGAGTCACTTTGGCTGTCAATGAGGCAAAACGGAATGCGACGCGCAAGAACCACAGCGCAACCCATCTGCTCCAGAAGGCGCTTAAAATTGTCCTCGGCAATCATGTAGAGCAGGCCGGTTCCAGCAATAATGATAAGCATCTCCGTTTTGACTTTACGCATTTTTCAGCTATGACGCCGGAAGAAATCAAACGGGTCGAGGATATCGTCAATGAGGAAATCAGTGCGGGACTCCCTGTCCTCACAAAGGTTATGAATATTGAGGATGCCAAAAAGACAGGCGCTATGGCATTATTCGGAGAAAAATACGGGGATAATGTCCGGGTGGTTTCCATGGGCGAATTTTCCAAGGAGCTGTGCGGCGGTACCCATGTTGCCAATACAGCAAATATTTCACTTTTCAAAATTGTTTCCGAAGCGGGCGTTGCGGCCGGTGTGCGCCGTATTGAAGCGCTGACAGGCCAGGGCGTTATCGAATACTACAATAAAGTGGAGGGAGAGCTTGCTGCCGCTGTGGCCGCAGCGAAATGTGAACCTTCCCAGCTTGTAAAACGTATTGAAGCGCTCCAGGAGGAAATTAAGGAATTACACCGTGAAAACGATAAACTGAAAAACCAGATGGCAAAAGACGCCATGGGCGACGTTATGGACAAGGTTGTTGAAGTGGGCGGAGTGAAGCTTCTGGCTGTGAAGCTGGATAATGTAGATATGAACGGCCTGCGTAATCTGGGCGACCAGTTGAAAGCAAAACTGGGCGACGGCGTCATTGCCCTGGCCTCTGCTGTAGACGGCAAGGTCAATCTGATTACGATGGCTACCGATGGCGCTATGCAAAAGGGCGCTCATGCCGGAAATATGATTAAGGCCATTGCCAAGCATGTTGGCGGCGGCGGCGGCGGACGTCCGAATATGGCCCAGGCCGGAGGAAAGAATCCGGAGGGTATCGACGCTGCACTGGAGGATGCGAAGAACGTCCTTGAATCCCAGATTCACTAAATCGGAGAAAAGATATGAAAGATGTAAGACGACTTCTTTATGTGGTTGTATGCGCTGTTTTCTTTATTGGTCTTTATGTGCTTTCGGATTTTTATGCCGGTGAGGCCGTCGGAAAATATGCCGATGAGATTAGTTCGGGGAACAGCAAACTGACATCAAATGATAAGGTCACTATGGACAGTCTTTCTCTGGAAAATCAGATTGGCTCCTATGTGACCTCGGTTAGCCGTCAGGAGATTCGGCTGTCCTTCGTCGGCGATATCACCTTTGAGGGTGACCAGCTTGACAGATATTATGATTCGACCACGGAAAGTTTTGATTTTACAAACAGTTTTAAGTATATTACCCGTTATTTAAAGGCTTCCAATTTTGTGGCGGGAGATTTCGAGGCTGTGATGGCCGGACCGGATGAAAACTATGAGGACGTCTATGACCAGTACGGCACGGCCGGATTCCTGTATAACGCGCCGGAGGTTGCGGCGTCCAATATGAAATCCGCAGGTATTTCGCTGCTTCAGACGGCCAATGAACATTCGGGAGATTTTGGCATCGAGGGTGTGAAATCCACGTTGTCTTATCTGGATGAGGCGGGTATTAAGTCTGTCGGTACGGAGAAATCGTCCGGCGATAAACGCTACACCATGGTGTCTGTAAGCAGTCTGCAAATCGGATATGTGGCCTATACCAACGATTTGAATATCGAATTGGGCGACGATGATGCGTATGCTGTAAATACATTGGATAATTACGATGAAACCAAAATCGAGCAGATGTGCAATGATGTCCGGGCGGCCAGGAGGGACGGCGCAGATTTTGTTGTCGCTATGGTTTATGCCGGAGAGGTTTATAATACGGAGCCGGATGACAGCCAGAAAGCCCTTTTTGACGCCTTGTTTAAGGCCGGGGCGGATGTGGTCGTCGGGACAGCCCCGTATGCGCTGCAGCCGCTGGAGATTCGGGAGCTGACCGATTCTGACGGCACAACGAAAAAAGGCGTTGCCATTTATTCCCTCGGAACCTTCCTCGGCAGTGAAACCTATGGAAGCTCGGGCGTCGATAATGATATCGGAGCTATTCTGGATGTGGTCATTGATAAAGAAGGAAATAAAAAAGCCAAGATTTCAGGAATTCGTTTAACCCCGACCTGTATTACCTATACGGAAGATGATATTTTTGTCCTTCCGGCGGCGGAGGTGCGGAGCAATAAGGCCAATTTCTCCGATGTGGCGGATGAAACGGTACTTGAGCGTATGGATGCGGCCTGCGACGAAATCATCCCGGGACTTTTAGAGGGAACCGGACTGACCGGAACTTATTCTGGCGGCACGTATGTGGTAAATTTTTAAATTTTTAGGTTGACGAATTTGGAATATATGCTATACTACTAATAGTGCTATGTGAAAATATACCCACAGTTGTATAGGCACAATACGCAACTGGAGGGAGGTAAGGTGTGAGCTATGTCAAACGTAATCGTTAAAGAAAACGAAACATTGGACAGTGCTTTACGCAGATTCAAAAGAAACTGTGCAAAG
>CABUAW010000089.1 GCA_902489645.1 uncultured Lachnospiraceae bacterium
AATCTTATTTTCAATCGATAATCTCCCGCATCCGCTTTAAAATCCGTTTTTCCATCCGTGAAACCTGAACCTGGGAAACGCCGAAATGCTCGGCAATTTTACTCTGGGTTTCGTTGCAGTAATAGCGCAAAATAATTAACTCCCGCTCCCTCGCATCCAGATTTTTCAGAAGCTCCTCTATGAGCAGGTGGTCCAGAAGCTCGCCATGACTGTCCCTTTTTTCCACCAGCTTGTCCGATAAGCACACCGGCTGTCCGTCGCTCTGGAATATCACCTTATTCAGAGATTCCACCTCGCACCCGGCCTCCATAGCCGAAATCACGTCTTCCGGTTCCAGTCCGGTACAGGCACACAATTCGCTTAGCGAGGCTTCACGGCCGTTTTTATGATTTAATTCTTCTCTGGCCTTCTGGATTTTCCAGGAATATTCTTTCAGAGAACGGCTGACCTTAATCATGCCGTCATCCCTCAGAAACCGCTTAATCTCCCCGGAAATCATCGGCACCGCATAGGTAGAAAAGCGGACGTCGTAGCTGGTGTCAAAATAATCAATCGCCTTTATCAGACCGATGACGCCGATTTGAAATAAATCCTCCGCCTCATATCCCCGGTGAGCAAAACGCCGCACCACACTCCACACAAGTCCGATATTTTTTTCTACAAGTAAATCTCTTGATTCTTTATCCCCTGATTTTGCGGCTAAAAGCAATTCAAGAAATTCCATAGATTTTCAGACCACTCCCAGTCTCTTTTTCATGATAATCCGGGTCCCCTTCCCCGGTTCGGACTCAACCTCTAAGTCGTCCATAAACGCCTCCATAAAAGCGAATCCCATACCCGAGCGGTCAATATCCGGCCTCGTCGTAAACATCGGCTCCATCGCCCTTTCGATATCTTCGATTCCCACACCGTAATCCGCAATTTCCACACACACCTCCCTCTCGTTAATCCGTCCGCACATCTCTATATCGCCCGCACCGCCGCCGTAACCATGAATAATACTGTTTGTCACAGCCTCGGAAACCGCCGTCTTAATATCGGCCAGTTCCTCCAATGTCGGGTCTAAACGGGCCACAAAGGCCGATATGACCATCCGTGCAAAGCTTTCATTTTCCGAACAGCTTCCAAATACCACCCTCATCTCATCCTTGCCCATTAAAAACATCCTCCACTTCCGAATAAACCCGAATGATTTTGTGCAGGCCAGATACATAAAAAAGCTTTTCCACCGCCGGACACACGCCGGCCGCACACACCGTTCCGCCGCTCATAGAAAGGTCTCTGTACCGGCTGATTAACATTCCCACGCCGGAGCTGTCCATAAACGTCGTATCCGAAAAATCAAAAATAATGTTTCGTATGTCCCGCTCCCGGCCTATTTTTTCCATCACCCCGCGTATATGCTCTGCCCGATGATGGTCCAGTTCCTTCCCCACCCGGAGAATCAGATAGGGGCCCTTCATCTGATATTCCATTTCCATTATCATACCTCCCAAATAAAAAAGATGAGTTTCTCACATTTATGAGTTTCTCATCTTTTGTCCTGTCATGTTCTGTTTTATTCATCTTCCGACGGCTGCCCTTCAGGCTCCTGTCCCTCCGGCTCCTGACTTTCCGATGTCCGGCTTTCAATCTGGCTCAGGTAGGAACCGGCATCATCGGCATAATCGCTGTCGCCGTAATTATTGATAATCGTATTATAACAATTCCGTGCCTGCTCAAAATCCGTCAGGTACTGATAAGCGCGTCCCATATAGAACCAGGCTTCCACCGAATCCCCATTCAGGTTCAAAACCTTGCGAAAATAGGTGACCGCATTCATATAATCCTTCTGGTCATAATACTCGTAAGCCGTGGCATAGAGCTGATTCACCACCGTATCCTTTGTCTTGGTCAAAAGGAAATCATACACCGCCTGGGCATCCTGACTGTCCAGAAGGCTCTTGTCCACATCGGCCAAAACCGTGCCCGACGTCACAAAGTCATTGTCCAGATAGGATTTCATGGCCTGAATCAACAACTCCTGATTTTGTTCGCTGTCGGCCTGATTTGTCGTACTCATATTATTCTTCAGGCCGTCATTTTCATTGGTCAGAGTATCTATCTGATTCTGCAGCGTCGTAATCTCCTTATTTCTCTCGGAAATCTGGCTGCTATACTCCACAACCGCTTTATTATACTCCGCCGCCTTCGTTTTCTGAATCGACGGGACGACCAAAAGGCCGACCACGGCCGCACCGATAATAATACCAATCAAAATATTAACGAAAGAGAGGGTGCTTGTATTAAAATCCGTGTAACTGCCCGCTGTCCGCTCAATGACAATCGGATTCGGGTCCTTAATCTGGACATAGGCCGCCCGTTCCCTTTCCACCTCTTTGCCCCTGCGCCTCTGCCGGGAATATCCGACCAGTTCGTTCATATACCGGACGGTTGTCATATTATTACGGTCCAGCTTCAAGGCCCTGGATAAAATCTTTCGCGCCGCAGAATACTGTTTGTGCTGAATATATAAAAGCCCCAGAAGCTGATAGGCCCGGATATAATTCGGATTCAGATTCACCACTTTTTTCAGCTCAATGATGGCCAAATCGCCGTTGCCTTCTTCCAGATATTTCAGGGCCAGATTGTAATTCTGAATCGTGTTGTTGATTACCTGGAGCTGTCCCTGATTATTCTGAACCCTCTTGATATAATTACGGGCAACATTTCCTTTACTCTGGAAATGAACGCTGATAACCCATTCGCTCAGAGCTGACACGGTTTCTCCCGTCTGAAAATAGACCAATCCGAGAAGATTGCGCGCATTTGTATTTCGTTTATTATATTTTAAACTCATTTGAAGCGATGTGATAGCGCCGCTCAAATCCCGAATTCTTGCCTTGCTCAAGCCCACATTGTAGTGATAATTTGAGGCACGGATAATCCGCTTCATCGTCGGTTCTTCATATTCGCATTTCGGACAACGGTATGTATTTTCAAGGGGCGTACCGCATTTTGGACAATTCATAGACGTCCCTCCTAAAACTGCTTAAAACGCTTTGTATCATTCCTGAATTCCTGAAGCATCTCCTCAACAATATCCACCACATCCCTGAGGTCATTGCGCTGAATCGCTTCTTCCGCCTGGTCCACTTCAAGACTCGGTTTGTATTTTTTAAGTTCTTCGTCAAAGTTAATCATCTAAATCTCCTCCCAGAAGCTCTTTCACATGGCCAACCAGATAGAGAGAACCTGTACATATAAGAACGCCGTCACTGCCTGTCCATGCCTGTCCGGTGACAATCGCCTCATTTACATTATATGTGCCCTGAATCTTTCCATTCCAGTTTTTCCGAAAATCTTCCATCACTTCATGGTAATCTCTCCGGCGTCCGTTATTAATCTCCGTGACAATGACTCCCCTCAGACCCTTCATGCCGCACAGACGGCGGACCATCTCCCGGTAATCCTTGTCTTCCGCCACGGCAAATACAAGATAAATCGCCTTTTCCGGAAAAGCCCCTTCAACCGAGCTTACCAGCTGGCGGATACCGTCGTCATTGTGGGCGCCGTCCACATAGACATTCCCGCCCACCGGCTCCATACGCCCCGGCCAGGTCATCGATGCAATGCCCTGCCTGATTTTCTCCCGGAAATCCGCCTCCGGCCGCCGCCACTTCGCCTCTGAACTGTTCCGGTTCCGGGTCATCCTTAAAACCTCCATGCCGGTCACCGCCAAAGACACATTCTCCACCTGGTATATGCCGTTGGTATTAAGCATTATATCATACTTTTTAAAATATGGACACACTAAAGAGAACCGAATCCGGCCTTCACCGGCGGAAATATTCGCCATCCATTCCGGTTTCACCGGATAATCTGGCATACAGGGCGGCTTTACTGCCGACTCTGCCGCCGCCGAAAGCACGGCTTCGCAGAGCGCAGTCTTTCCCCGGATTTTTGCAGCCTGCATTTCGATGACCCTTGCCGCTTCCGGACGGGCAGCCAAATACACAAGCGGCGTCCCCGGCTTGATAATGCCCGCTTTTTCCGACGCAATCTTTTCAATGGTATCTCCGAGAATCGCCGTATGGTCCAGGCCAATGGAGGTAATGAGCGTTAAATCCGGCGCTTCTGCCGCATTGGTCAAATCCAGCCGGCCGCCAAGCCCTGTCTCGATAACGCCGTATTCAATTCCGGCCTTTTGAAAAGCGCACATGGCCATGAGAT
Source organism: uncultured Lachnospiraceae bacterium (assembly GCA_902489645.1). Lineage (GTDB taxonomy): Bacteria > Bacillota > Clostridia > Lachnospirales > Lachnospiraceae > Frisingicoccus. Next base: position 4,213 of record CABUAW010000089.1, read on the forward strand.
ATATGAACTCAAAAAACGTCGGATGGGGGATTCCCTGAGCCATCTGGGTATCTATCAACGCTTTCACCTTATCAAAGGCTTCGGCAAAGTCCGCATCACTGATTTCTTCGTTGTTTATACGAATACGTTCATTAATTCGAACCAGATGGGGGGATGTGAACAGCCCCGTCTTAAACCCCAGGCTGCGCAGACAGGATTCCATATAAGCGCAGGTGGAACCTTTGCCGTTGGTACCCGCCACATGGATATAATGAAAACTTTTTTCCGGGCTTCCGAGAAGCCTCAAACGCTCCCGGGTCTGTTCAAGACCCCCGGTCCTTGCGAACCGGGGGATTTTGTACAAATATTCAACAATTTCCTTCATCATCCGTTTAAAGCTTCCAATCGTTCTTCAACCTGCTTTAACATCTGAGTATATTTTTCCAGCTTATCGCGCTCGGCCTGAATCTTTGCCTCCGGCGCCTTGCTGACAAAGTTCGGATTATTCAACATTCCCGATGCTCTGGCAATCTCTTTATGGAGCTTTTCTTCTTCTTTCGCCAGACGGGCCTTTTCCTCCCCGATATCTACCAGTTCGGCAAACGGCATATAAATCACCGCCTGGTGAATCACTGCCGATACGGCGTCCTTTTCGATGCCCGCTTTATCTGACTGAATCCGCACATCGCTGGCATGGGCCAGTGTGGCAAAGAATACCCGGCCGTCCTCAAAAATCTTCTGAATCTCTTCATTTTCGGAAACAACAATCACTTTGGCCTTTTTGCTCGGCGGTACGTTCATGCCTGTACGTACATTACGGATACCGCGGACAGCCTCTTTAATCGTCTCCACCGCATTTTCATCGGCTTCAAAGTTCCATTCATCCTTATATTCCGGCCAGGAAGAAATCATAATGGATGCCTCTTCCTCCTGAACGTTGCAGAAAATTTCCTCCGTAATAAATGGCATATACGGGTGAAGGAGCTTCAGCGCCTGGATGAGTACCGTCTTTAAGGTCCAGAGGGCCGCCGCCTTCGTCGTATCCTCATTATTGTAAAGACGTGGTTTAACCATCTCAATATACCAGTCGCAGAATTCTTCCCAGATGAAATCATAAAGCTTCTGAACGGCAATGCCAAGCTCATATTTGTCCATATTCGCCGTAACATCCTTCGCCAGGGTATTCGCCTTGGATAAAATCCACTTATCCGCCTGAGTCAGGTCGTCCAACGTGACATGTTCGATGGAAATTCCCGCTTCCTCGGCCTGTTCAAAGTTCATCAGCATAAATCGGGAGGCATTCCATACCTTATTTGCGAAGTTACGGCTGGCCTCTACCCGTTCCCAGTAGAAACGCATATCATTGCCAGGCGCATTTCCCGTAACAAGGGTAAATCGAAGGGCGTCGGCGCCGTATTTATCAATAACCTCCAGAGGGTCAATGCCGTTTCCGAGGGATTTACTCATCTTTCGTCCCTGGGAGTCTCTCACAAGGCCGTGAATCAGAACTGTGTCAAAAGGCACTTCGCCCATATGCTCAAGCCCTGAGAATACCATACGGATAACCCAGAAGAAAATAATATCATAACCGGTAACAAGGACATTGGTCGGATAGAAGTAGTCCAAATCCTCCGTCTTATCCGGCCATCCCAATGTGGAGAACGGCCACAAAGCGGAGCTGAACCACGTATCCAGCGTATCCTCGTCCTGAACAATATGGGTACCGCCGCATTTGCAGCATACGGTCGGCGCGTCGGCCTTACGGGCAACCATAATCTCTCCGCAGTCCTGGCAGTAATAGGCCGGAATCCGATGTCCCCACCAGAGCTGACGGGAAATACACCAGTCGCGAATGTTTTCCAGCCAATGCAGATAGGTCTTGTCAAAACGTTCCGGAACAAACTTCAAATCACCTTTTTTCAGCGCATCGATGGCCGGTTTTGCCAGCTCGTCCATTTTAACGAACCACTGCTGCTTAATGAGCGGTTCTACCGTTGTCTTACAGCGGTCATGGGTGCCTACATTGTGGTTATAATCTTCAATCCGAACAAGAAGGCCCAGACGTTCCAATTCCTCAACGATGGCTTTCCGTGCCTCATAACGGTCCATGCCGGCATATTTGCCGCCGTTTTCGTTAATCGTCGCATCGTCGTTCATAATATTAATCTGTTCCAGATTATGTCTTTTTCCCACTTCAAAGTCATTTGGGTCGTGTGCCGGAGTAATCTTAACCACTCCGGTTCCAAATTCCTTGTCTACGTATTCATCTGCTACCACCGGAATCTCTTTGTTTACAATTGGAAGGAGAACCATTTTCCCGATAAGATGTTTATACCGTTCATCCTCCGGATGTACGGCCACAGCCGTATCGCCGAGCATGGTTTCCGGACGGGTTGTGGCTATCTCTACCATTTCATCGGTTCCAACCACCGGATAATTAATGTGCCAGAAATGACCGGCCTGGTCCTCATATTCAACCTCTGCGTCCGAAATCGATGTCTTACATACCGGACACCAGTTAATAATTCTTGCACCCTTATAAATCAGCCCTTTTTCATGGAGGCGTACAAATACTTCCTCAACGGCCTTGTTGCAGCCCTCGTCCATGGTAAAGCGTTCTCTGTCCCAGTCACAGGAAGAGCCCAGTTTTTTAAGCTGGCTAATAATGCGTCCGCCGTACTCCCGCTTCCAGTCCCAGGCCCGATCTAAAAATGCTTCACGGCCCAGGTCTTTTTTACTGATGCCTTCTTCCTTTAACTTTTCCAGAATTTTAACCTCTGTCGCAATGCTTGCATGGTCCGTCCCCGGCTGCCAGAGCGCATTATATCCCTGCATCCGTTTCGAGCGGATTAAAATATCCTGTAATGTATTGTCAAGGGCATGGCCCATATGAAGCTGTCCGGTAATATTCGGCGGCGGAATCACGATTGTGAACGGTTTCTTGCTCCGGTCTGCCTCCGCATGAAAATACTTATGGTCGAGCCATTTCTGATAGAGCTTTTCCTCAATGGCCGCCGGGTTGTAGGTTTTCTCCAACTGCATCTCTCTTTCCTCCTTAAAATTGAAAGAGCCTCCGCCCTATAAGGGCGAAAGCTCGCGTTACCACCTTAATTATACAAAAAGCCGAAGCCTTCGTATATCTCTTTCGTCTTTAACGGAACTACCCGTGAC
>CABUAW010000090.1 GCA_902489645.1 uncultured Lachnospiraceae bacterium
AACCCGGTCAGCCCATAAGGCCTCCCGGATATCCCCATATTAGCACGACCAACCTCAGAATTTCAATTATTATTCATCGACGGATTTTAACATAATTTTTTACAGTTTTAGCCAAACGCAAATATCCCCACGGGATATCCTGATGCATGAAACATCAGCTTCCGTGGGGATATACTTTTCATCATTGTATCTTATTCGACAACTTTAAATTCATCTTTGCCAACGCCGCAGATTGGACATACCCAATCTTCCGGTAAATCTTCAAAGGCTGTTCCCGGTGCAATACCATTATCCGGGTCGCCTACCGCCGGGTCATAAACGTATCCGCATGGTTCACATTCATATGATTTCATAGTCATTCTCCTTATCAATTCGTCATAAATATATGTTCTAAATCAAGCTTTCCAAAGTCCATGGAGGTTGCAGTATGCATAAGCGGCAACAACTTTATCGCCTTCAGCCAATGCGAATTCTGCGCTTGGAGCTTCTTCCGGTTTCAAATCCACTTTCTGATAACCTTTTTCTGTTTCAAGAACAATCCATTCAATAAAATGTTCTGCAGCCATCGGATGTGTGACGCTGCCGACTTCAACAACCACTTTCTGTCCTTCCTGTTTAATAACCGGTACATGTTTCTCAACGGCTGCATCTGTTGTTCCAGGAACAAGCTCAACCATTTTCTGTCCACAGCACATTACTGGCACACCAGCGTTTTTTGCGTAAGTAATAATATTTCCACAATGTTCGCATACATAAAATTTCATTTTGAATTCCTCCTAAACATTATCATTTTGTTTTTATAAATTTATTATACTTAATTTTTCTATAAATTCAGTTGCAATTGCAACTTTTTATGATTTATGTTATAATGTACATAAAAATTGAGGGAGGTCTTTCCATGGACAACATTCACATTTTCGATAATATCAAAGACCGTGAGCTAAAGCAAATGATGCTCTGTTTTAAATCTCAGATTAAAAATTTTTCAATCCATGAACAACTGTTACATTCCTCCGCCAAGGCCAATCAAATCGGCGTTATCCTGTCTGGCGAGGCTGACCTAATCAAGTATGATTATGACGGTTACCGAAGTATTATCGAGCATCTGGAAGAACAGGATATTTTCGGTCACCTTTTACTGCAGCCCTTTAATGAGACGCCTATGGAAATCATTGCCTGTACAAACTGTCAGGTACTTTTCTTTGATTACGCCCACCTCATTAAGCGATGCGGACATGCCTGCCCGCATCACAGTATGCTCGTAAATAATGTACTTCAGATTTTTTCATATAAAACCCGCCAGCTTCATGCTCGTCTGGATATTTTAAGTCAGCGTTCCATCCGCGGCAAGCTTTTGGCCTATTTCCACCATCTGGCCTATGAACATCATTCCGATGACTTCATCCTGCCGTTCACATTAAACTCCATGGCCGATTATCTCTTTATCGACCGGAGCGCCATGCTCCGTGAAATGAAGAAAATGCGTGAGGAAGGTCTTATTCAGTCGAAGGGGCGCCGGGTAATACTTCAACCCCATGAATAAAATCCATAAACTCCTGACCGGTAATCGTCTCTTTTTCAAGCAGATAATTTGCTGATTTCTCCAGGACGGCCTTATTCTCCGTGAGAATATCCACCGCTTTCTGATAAGCATCTTCCAAAAGCCTCCGAACAATCTCATCGGCCCTGACCATCGTCTCGTCGGCACAGGTTTTTACCGGACGGCCATCCATATACTGGCTGCCCGGAATTTCCAGGCCCATCATGCCAAATTCGGACGACATACCGTACATAGTGACCATTTTCCGGGCCAAATCCGTAGCTTTTTCAATATCATTCGACGCTCCGGTTGTAATACTGCCGAACTCAACCTCCTCCGCAGCCCGTCCGCCCAGATAGGTTACCAGTTCATCCAGCATCTCCTGCTTTTTCATAAGAAAACGTTCCTCTGCCGGCATCTGCATCGTGTATCCCAAAGCCCCTGATGTCCGGGGAATAATCGTAATCTTCTGAATCGGCTGGGTATCCTTTTGCTTGGCCGCCACAAGGGCATGGCCGATTTCATGGAAAGCCACGATTTCTCTTTCCTCACGGCTCATAATATGATTCTTACGCTGCTGTCCGGCAATGATAACTTCCACCGATTCGAACATATCTTCCTGGCTGATTACCTTTCGGTTCATACGAACCGCTCTCAGCGCCGCTTCATTAACGATATTCGCCAAATCCGCGCCGGAAGCCCCCGACGTTGCCAGGGCAATGGCATCCAGATTTACACTTTCGTCCAGTTTAACCTTACGGCAGTGAACCTTCAATATGTCAATACGCCCCTGTTTATCCGGCTGGGTGACACTGATGGTCCGGTCGAAACGTCCCGGACGGCGCAGCGCCTTATCCAGAACCTCCGGACGGTTTGTCGCCGCCAGGACGACAACGGCTTTACTGTCGTCAAATCCATCCATCTCCGTCAGAAGCTGGTTCAATGTCTGTTCTCTTTCATCGTTGCTTCCAAGCTGATTATCGCGGCTCTTGCCGATAGCGTCAATTTCATCAATGAAAATAATACACGGCGCCTTGGCTTCGGCCTGTTTAAACAAATCCCGGACACGGGAAGCGCCCATGCCGACAAACATTTCCACAAAATCCGAACCGGCCAGAGAAAAGAAAGGGACTCCGGCTTCTCCGGCAACCGCTTTTGCAAGCAGGGTTTTTCCGGTTCCCGGAGGTCCTACGAGCAGCGCCCCCTTCGGCAGCTTGGCGCCGATTTCCCGGTATTTCTCCGGATTGTTTAAATAATCCACAATCTCCATCAGGGATTCTTTGGCTTCATCCTGTCCGGCCACATCTTTAAATGTCACCTTCGGCCCCTCAGCCACATATTCCTTGGCCCGGCTTTTTCCCATACCGCCAAAACCGCCCATGCCTCCCATGGAACCCATGCTTTTGGCCGCCTTGCGGGACAACGCCGACAAAAACCAAAAGGCCAGCAATAGCGGTATAACCCAGGATAACAATGTGCTCATAATCGAAGATGTCTGCGTCGGGATTTCCGAGTTCACATCCACCCCGTATTCCTCCATCTTCTCAGCCAGCCCGGTATCCGTCGATACAATCCCCGTATAATAAGCCTGTATCAAGCCCCGGTCCGTATCCTTATCACTTGGATATATAAAAATCTGACTCTCGGCTTCATCAATGTCAATGGCCTTAACCTTACCTTCCTTTGCCATCTGCATAAATTCACTATAACTAATCTGCTTCGTCGCCGTATCCTTGACAAAATTATTCATACAACTGTTGAACAGCATCGTCATTACCAGACCAAGCAGAAAAATCATCATCAATTTATCAATGGAAGGACCGCTCTGCCCCGTCGGTGTTCCATTATTCTGTCCGTTCCCGCCAGGCTGCCTGTTTCCCTGAGGCGGCGGTCCTGTTTTCTTAATTTCCGGTCCTCCGTTTTCACTCATGTTGCATCCTCCTTTAAAGTTGTTAGCACTCATTTTATTTGAGTGCTAAAATTTAGTATTTATTCTATCACTTCATCGGCAAAATGCAAGCCCTCTCACTCTTATTTTCGAAAGTTCATACTTTTTTTAGAATTAGCGGCTTCTTTGTAAAATACTTTTTAAATCCTCCAACGTGAATATGTAGTGACTGTTGCAAAAATGGCAGTTCACTTCAATTGGCTGCGCCTCGTCAATCATCGACTGTATCTCTTCCCGGCCGATGCTGATAATCGCCCGCTCCACCCGTTCTTTGGAACAGTTGCACTCGAAGCTGGTCGATATTTTATCCAATATTTCCACATCCATGCCATCCAGCACTCTACGAATAATATCCTCCGGTGTGTTTCCTTCTTCAAGCATGGTCGTCACCGACGGCAAGGCGCCGATGTTTTTCTCAAGTCTGTCAATGACATTTTCTTCGGCAAAAGGCATGAGCTGTAAAATAAAACCTCCGGCCCGTTTCACCGTATTATCCTTCGCCATCAGCACGCCGAGAGCCACACTGGAATTTACCTGTTCGGAAGTCGCGAAATAATAGGTTAAGTCCTCGGCAATTTCTCCCGATACTAAATGGGTCTGTCCGACATAAGGCTCCTTTAAGCCCATATCTTTGATAACGCTTAAAACACCCATATCCAGGGCGCCGCCCACATCCAGTTTTCCGGCCTTGCTCGGAGGGAGCATGACTACAGGATTGTCCGCATAGCCTTTGACCCGGGCTTTTCCGTCGGCCGTTACTGTCAGTCCCTTTATCGGGCCGCTGCATTTAATCTGCAGGGTCACCAAATCCTCCTCGCCCTTCTGCATACTTCCCATCATAGCTCCGGCCGTTAAAAGACGGCCCAGCGCCGCTGTGGCCACCGGACTTGTACGGTGAATCTGACGGGCATACTCTACCGTTTCTCTGGTCGTCGCCGCAAAAATACGGACCTGATGATTTGCTCCCGTCGCCCGGATAATATAGTCCTCGCCTTTTTTCTGTTCCGGTCTGTTACATGACATATTTTACATCTCCTCTGTTGTTTTACTTTTTCCCTGTTCTCTGGCAATAATATAGACCCGCTCCGAGTCTTCCCGTACCGGTTTCAATGTGAAAGCATCATAGGCCCCTTCCCACCGAAGGTCCGAAGCCTCAATCAGCCCCCGAATCTCTTCCAAATCATAGGCCCGCTGATAATGAACCTCCTCATAACGGTCATAGCGGCCATCGTCTCCCTGAATAAACAAATTCAGCACATACTCATTGATTTTGGACACTTCGTCATAATAATTATCCCATATAAAACAGTGGTCCTCCCGGGTTTCCCCAATCGTCTGCTCGCCGAGTATTTTCTCATATTTATAGCGGGTGTTCAAGTCAAATATGAAAACGCCTTCCGGGTCCAGATAATTATTCACCAATCGAAATACCCGGAGCAATTCCTCCGGCTCTAAAATATAATTCATGCTGTCACAGACACTGACAATAGCCCGGACGGTTCCATACAATTCGAACTCCCGCATGTCCTGACACAGATATAGCGCCGGTTTCAGCGCGGCCGTTTTATCTGTGTCCGCACCGGCTGCACCATCGCCCGCCGAATTTTTTTCCATAGCTTCTGCCAGCATCTCTTCCGAATTATCGATACCAATCATATCATATCCCCGGCGTTTTAATGCCTCGGTCATATTTCCCGTACCACAGCCCAGCTCCAGGACAAGGCCATCCGATACGCCATGCCGATTTAAAAGCATCACCAGATAATCGCACCATTCTTCATAAGGTATATTATCCATGAACAAATCGTACACCCGGGCAAATTCTGAATAAGCTTCCATGCCCTATTCCCCGTTTCTCTTATCTTTTTTCTTTTGATTCATAAGACCGCCAATCCGTCCGGTCTCCCTCGCTGTCAGGCCCTTCCAGCCAAGCCTTTCCACTTTATCAAGCAGCCCCAGTTCCTCTGTAATTTCAAATTTCAGACATTCCTTCGCCTGCTCCTCCGGCGTCTTTTTCTCCCACTTGTCCGGTTCATTGAACTGTTTCATGACCTCCTGCCAGCGATGCTCTTCCTTTTGCTCCATGTCTCCCACCTGCCTTTCCGTTATCTTGATTATGACCACGAAAAAGCCGGTCTATTCATCAGCAGTGGATTTCTCTATTCATTATAACAGAATATAAAATTCTGTCTTTTACTTTTTTATTTAGTATCTGTTCAATCGCCTTTTGATAATAATCAAGCTGGGTTTTATACCGCTTTATGAGCAGCTTATCCCCGGCTTCCCCCTCCGGAATCCTGTCCGTTTTATAATCCAGTAAAACAATGCCGTCCGCCTCTTCAAAGTATACGTCAATGACGCCCTGAATTAAAATCCGTTCACCCTGTCCGCCTTCTTCCAGCCCGGGATAAATCTCTTTTACAGGTATTCCCATAACAAAAGGCCGTTCCCTGTAAAGTCGTCCTTCCTTTTCTGCTCTGGACATCCGCTGTCCCAACTCTGAACGGCAAAAAGCAAAAACCTTTTCTGCCGGGATAAGTTTCTCCCAAAAGGCCGGAATCTGCTCCTTTTCCACACACCGGCGGATAAATGCTGTCACATCCTCCATGCAGGAAATTGCTCCAAAAGGAAGCAGTTCAAATATTTTATGGGTTGCCGTTCCCTTTTGCTGGGCCACATACAATGGGTCGTCCAAATCCCGCAGCGGCTCCGTCGTTTTTTCAGGATAGAGAAGAAGGCCCGTCATCTCCTCCCCGGCCATTTTCTTTAATTCGCTGACAGTCATCTTTCCCTGGAGCTGCGTCATGACTTCTCTCGGATATTTCCAGCAAAGCCTTGCATCAACGGCAGCATACAGCGGCCGTCCAGCTTCTTTAATTTCGGCACAATCCCGAAGGAAATTCATTTCACTGTCCATCTGTATTTCTTCCCGGATATCCTCCGCCGCCATATGGGCCGGGCGGATACACCGGAACTCAAATCCCCGGCTTGCCCCCTGCTGCCCGTCGGACCACAAAAGAGGCCCGAGCCAGTCCAGATAGCTTTTGGCCCGAAGCATCCGGTTGTAGGTCAGAGGCACCGGTGCCTTTCCGGCCAGCGTCCACTTTTCGTCCGTCTTATCCATATCCTCTACCGTACCGACAAGAATCAGCTTTTCCTTGGCCCGGGTCATTGCCACATAAAGCACCCGAATCTCCTCGCCCATCTGGTCCAAAAGCAGTTTTCTGGCAAAAACCTTCTTCGACAGGCTGTGAATTTTTACCCTGTGTTCCAAATCAATGCCATCCGCCGCCACACCATAGCGCGCATGAACAACAATCCGGCTCCGGGTCTCGGTAAAGTTCATCGTTTTTCCGAGTCCCGCGACAAAACAAATCGGATATTCCAGACCTTTACTTTTATGGATACTCATAATACGCACAGCCTGCCCCGCATCTCCCGGCAGGACGGCTCCGCCCAGGTCCTCCTTCGACTCCTTCAATTGGTCCACATAACGGATAAAATGGAAAAGTCCCCGGTAACTTGTATTTTTAAAATCCCTGGCATATTCGATTAACCGTTCCAGATTGGCCCGGCGCACTTCGCCGCCCGGCATGGCAAACATCTGCTGCACATATCCGGTCATTGCATAAATTTCATGTATAAGCTCTTCAATGGACATATGAACTTTGTTTCTGCGCAGCCGCCCGTACATTTCCAGAAAAGCTTCCAGTTTTTCTGTTAAAAAAGGATTTTTCCCCTGTTCTAAATAAGACTGAATATTTTCATATAAATGTACAGAGCGGTCCGTAAGGCGCAATTCGGCCAGCTCTTCATCGTTCAGTTGTCCCATAGACGATGTTAAAACCGCCGCCATAGGTAT
>CABUAW010000091.1 GCA_902489645.1 uncultured Lachnospiraceae bacterium
GATAAAATAAAATGAATGTACGAAAGATAAGCGAGACTGTGGTGGAAATAATGCCATGGTCTTTTTTGATTTTTATACTGTGTGATGGTTATATAATACATGATTAAATATCAAATAAATAAATGTTATTTTCTCTCGAAAAAGCTCGATGGATTGTTATTGATAATCCGTCGGGCCTGGTTTTATAATAAAGTTGTCGGGAAATTCATTTCGGAAGCCCATATAGAAATTTCTAAATCCTGGTCAGGAGATAAAATCCACTGTTTAAACAGAGAAAAATATGATAAAATAAAGGAGTAAAGTGCATGAGAGAAAAGAAGGCATTAAAAGATTTAAACCTTATAGACCGTTTTTTATTTGCTGAGGTCATGGATGATTCAGAAACTAATCAGGATGCTTTAAGTATTATTTTAGGGCAGGATATCCGGTTAATCTCTCCACCACAGACGGAAAAAGAACATCGGGTGTCAACTCTGGCAAAATCTATTCGAATGGATGTGTTTTCGGTATCCGAGGAGGGAATTGCCTATGATATGGAGGCTCAGGGTACATATCAAGCAGATTTGCAGAAGCGCAGCAGATATTATCAATCATTGATGGACAGTTCATTGCTGGAGCCCGGCGCTGAAAGCTATAATCAATTAAAGGACTCTTATATTATTGTCATTACGAATTATGATATTTTTGGACTAGGAAAGTATTGCTATACGTTTACGGCGGTATGCAAAGAGTATTCGCAGCTTTCTCTTGCGGATGGTGCTGTGAGGATTTTTTTGAACACCCGGGGAAGGAATGACAATGAAGTATCCGGTGAACTCATTGAATTTCTGCATTATATGGAAAATACAACGGATAGCGCGGCGGCAAAGTCAGGGAGTGAACGTATCCGGCGGATTCATAAACAGGTGTGTAAGGCAAAGAAAAGTGAGGCGGTAGGTATGCGGTTTTTACGTGAATTGGAAGAACGGAATACGGCCAAAGCAGAAGGACGCAAGGAAGGGCGTAAGGAAGGACGTAAGGAAGGACGAGCAGAGGGGCGAGCATATGCTGTATTAGAATTGCTGGAAACTTTAGGAGAGGTGCCGGAAGCATTAAAACACCAGATTCAGAATCAGAAGGATGAAAAAATCTTGACAAGTTGGTTGTTGCTGGCATCAAAGGCAGAGTCGGTGAAGGATTTTACGAGTAAGATGTAAAAGCAATGAGAAGCGAGAAAAAATCTGGGTATTTGTCAGTGTAGGATAAAATAAAATGAATGTACGAAAGATAAGCGAGACTGTGGTGAAAATAATACCATGGTCTTTTTTTGAGAAAATTTTTTGATAAAAAAATTCTGTTGCGTTTATGCAACAAACGAAAATTGAACAGAAAATTAAGCATTTTGTTAAGAAAATCAACGCTTTGTGAATCAAGATGGGTTATTTCGTTGCACTTGTGCAACAAAAATAGATATTGCCATATTTTTTTTAATTGATAGAATGAGCATGTAAGTAACGGACATGAAGATGTTCATTTTTTTAGATTATGGGTTAGTTAAAGCTAATCAAAGAAAGGGGAGATGTTCACTATGAAAAAAAGAAAAGTGGTGAATTATGCGCTGTGTACAGGTCTGGCCGTGACAATGGCCGTGGGCCAGCCGGCAGCAGTTTTAGCATCAACGGAGACAGCAGCGGAAACAGAAATTCAGGGCAATAACGAGATTACGGAGGAAGAAGCGCTTGACCTGATTAATGCCTATGAGGAAACGAATACAGAGACAGAAGAGAATAAAAATGAGTCTGGCGTGACAGAAACTACGGAACCATCTATTGAAGAGACAACCGGAACGGCGGAAACGACGGAAGCTGAGGAAACAGTTACGGAGGAAGAAACTGACGATGGCATTGAATTGTTCAGTGTAGAGGCCGGGGATGACATTAATCAGAAAAATGAGGAGGGATATTACACAGTTCCTACAGCAACGATGCCGACAAATCTCGCAGACGGTACTTATGAATTGCCGTTCCGTTTATTTGCGCTTCCTGCAGTTGGAGGAACTTTTGAGGATAGATATGAGACAATAGCGCCGTATGATAATTATAAATATGCCCAGACATCTATGGGAAATGCAACATTTGCGACGGTGGATGGTAAAGGGATGAATTATGCTGTAGTCACTGTAGAAAATGGAGCAGTGCGGGTAATGCTGAAATGGAATCCGTCAATTGGATGTTATCAATTTAATTGGTATGAAGATTATGATGGAATGAAAAATAAAGATAAAAAAGGAGGATATCCGGGGGAAGAAGCGGACAATACCAATTATGAGTATAAAAAAGATTATCCATATGAAAACCGGGTTGTGGATGCGATTACAAGTATGACCTTTACACCACCGTCAGAAAATCCGGTTGTTTATATTTCTGTTAAATCCGCCGGAATGTTGGATTCAGAACAAAATGCATTTTTAGGTTTTTACTGGGATTATCTGACACCGGTTGATGTACCGGAACCGGAAGTGGATACGGAAGCGCCGACAGCGCCGTCAAACGTTGAGGTAAGTCATATCACATCAACAACTGCAACTGTTTCATGGGAAGCGTCGACGGATAATGTGGGTGTTGAAAAGTATGAAGTCTATAACGGCACAACACTTCTTGCTTCAACGACGGAAGAAACGACGGCTGAGTTAAAGAATCTGACTGCGGATACAGCCTACAAGCTGTCTGTATATGCTTATGATGAGGCCGGAAATAAATCTGAGGCCGGAATAGTTGAATTTAATACGGAGGCAGATACGGGCGACCAGGAAGAAGAACCGGAAATTCAGGATGAATTGGTAAAAAAATTTTTAACGTTAAAATCTTATGTAGATTCTATGAGCGCAGACGAATATTTTTTGAAAAACAATTCATATTCAACAATTATAGGTTCTTCTGGCACCAATATGTCTATTAATAAACTCTATAAAAGTCTTAAAGAGTGGCTTATTTTAAGTGAGAGCGAGATTGAAAGTAATGGCGGTGTGATTCCGGAGGAAGATAGAGACACTTTTGAAGAAACACTTTTAGATTGGGATGCAAAACTGGCGTCGCCGGAATATTTTGGAAAAATATTTTCTGATACAAGCGTTATTCTTCCGAATCGAACATATCAAGTGCCAGTGAAGTATTATAATGCGGTGACAACAACAGCCATAACTCCACTTGGAAATGAGATTGAGGTTAAAGGAATTGGGGAAGAAAATGAGTATCTCAAAGATTATTTGTCCTCATTGAAAATAGATTCTAATAAAGTTGAAACAACATCAGATGAAATTCGAATTACAATAGGACTTCCGTCGAGATTAAAGAATGAAGATGGAAGCACAAAAGCATCCTTTTCTTTTAGTAATTGTATAAATCCTAATATCGGGACATATAGTTGGACATCTATAACTTCTTATGCGGCTTTTAGAGAAATTTATTTAGATTTTGGAATAACAGAAGGCAATGAGAAAACAACACAATCGATTGTTTTGGTACTGGACTGGGAAAATGCGGTAGATATTACCGAAACAGAAATTAGTCCGGACAAAACGACATTGCAAAGCTATGTATCCAGTATCAATGCGATGTTGGAAGGAGATTTGACAACTGGCCTTGCAACGGGATGGCCGCAATCAGTTTCAGAAGCAGCAAAAGAATGTGGAATTGTTGATGAGGCTCAAGCAGTTTTGGACAATTCTGAGGCAACTTATGCAGAAATAGTTGATATGGAAAATAGAATCCAAAACTTTTTTGATTCATATTATACGGTGAAAGAAGCAATGGCAAGTTTTCCAGGAGTGGCTTCAAAGAAGAATAAGGATGATTATACGAAATCGTCTTATACGTTGTATAGACAATACGCTGATTTGGCACAAGAATTTGCTATTGCAGAAAATTGGATAGAAGTTTATTATCCTATAGGTTCAGCATTCGATCCGGATGGAAATGCTTGGTCTAAAGAAGAACGGGAAATATTTGCTCTTAGAAATCCGTCTACTGGAGAATTGTTTGATACGGATGCGGAAAGCGAGGAGGTATTTTATAATATATTGTTCAATACGTTTTCTTCGGGGTCAAAGGTTTGGCATAATCAATACAATCGTTTCTTTGAATTGGAGAATGCCCTTGTATCCATCAAGGAATTAAAGGAAGCTATCACAGCGGCGGAGGCCTACGGCGAAGTGAGTGAAAATTACACCTCCGCAAGTTATCTGGCCCTGACCGATGCATTAGAAGCGGCGTCGACGACAGTGGCCGACGACGATGCGACGGCAGAAGAAGTTGCGAAGGCCCAGAGCGATTTGCAAGAGGCTGTGAGCGCCCTGGTATCCGTTGTTGATTTAAATGCGGCGATTACAGATGCCGAAGCATACAAAGCGGACAGCGCAGATTATTCGATTGGCAGCTATAAAGCGCTGACAGATGCCATTGCGGCGGCGAAACGGGTGGCAAATACGGCGGATGCGACAGCGGAAGAAGTTGCGGACGCTCAGGCGGCCGTCGAAGCAGCCGTTCAGGCGCTCGTATCGATTAAGGATTTGAACGCTTCAATTGCACTGGCAGCCAGATATGAAAATCAGTCGTCAAAATATACGGCGAAGACCTTTGAGGCGTTTACAACAGCCCTTGAAGCGGCTGAGACTGCCGCAGAAAAGAGCGACGTGACAGCAGAAGAGGCAGCGGAGGCGAAAGCAAATCTGGATGCGGCCATTGTGGCGCTGAAAGAGCGGGCGGATAAGACGGCTCTGGCGGCAGCGATTAAAGCCGCAGAAATTGAAGCGGCAAAGACGGATGTTTATACCGAAGCTTCTCTGCTGATATTCCAAAATACGATTGCGGCTGCTCAGGAAATCTATGACCGTGACAGTATCAGCCAGGCTCAGGTTGACCAGGCCGTTGAAGATTTGAAAGCGGCCCAGGCCGAGTTGAAGCTGATTTCTTCCGATGATTTAGATAAAGACAAACTGGCTGACGGAATCTATTCCGTTGTTGTGAACCTGTGGCATGTCGAACAGGATAAGGAGTCTATGGGAAATGCGGCTCTGTATCACAATGCGACGCTGACCGTAAAGGATGGAAAATATACACTGACCATTAAAGGACACACAATGACCGTCGGTTCGGTAACCGGGGAACTGGACCAGATTCAGGTTGTTCCGGACGGTTCCAAACCAAAGAGCGATGGAAGTAATTATGTGACGCTTGAAAATGTGGGAAGCAACGGCGAATACATATTTAATATGGAAATTGAAAATGTGGGTGAATTATCCGATTACTATTATTCGAGAATCAAGGTTAAGGAAGGCACACCGATGGGAACCAACTGGATTACAAGCAGACTTCGGATTTCCTGGGATACGCTGACCATTCTCGATGTGGAAGAATATCCGGCCTTCAGCGCGACAGACAGCGCAACGGGCGTTAAGGTGGAAGCACCGGAAGGCGCTCTGCCAAAGGGAACGAAGCTGAGAGTGACTAAAGTGACCGATGAAAACCGGATAAATGAAATTGATGGCATTGTATCAAGCCTGGCTGATAAGAATACGGCCTATGAAATTACACTTTATGTTGTCGAGGACGGCAAAGAAGTGACCGTTGACCCGAAGGATAACATGGAGCTGTCCATTACACTTCCGGTGCCGGAGGATTATACAACTTCCAAACTGGCCTGCTATTATATTGATTCCAGCAATTATGCAAATGCTTTGTCAGGTACATTAAATGGCACAAATTATTCCGTAGTCAGCGGAAAGCTCGGCACTTATGTCATTGCACAGAAGAAAACGGTCGGAGGCAATGGTACGGTCGTTCCAAATACAAATGGCAGCAACAATAATGGTACCAGCGGAACAACGACGACAAGACCGACGGCAACCTTAACCAGCAACGGTACGACGACAAAGACCAGCGGAACAACAACTACCAAAACAACCACAACAGCGAAAACTTCAACCGCAAAGACGGGCGATGAAACCAATGTGGCACTGGCTTCCTTTATCATGATGATTGGAGCATCGGTCATGGCTCTTCTTGAGGTATTTCGCAGACGGACAAGATAAAGAGAGGATTATATAGTGAAAAGCAGATTTAATAGTATAAAAAAGTTTTTCATCTGCCTCGCAGGGGCTTTTGCCCTTGCGGCGGCAGGGCTGCCGTCAATGGCGGCGCAGGCCGAAGAGATTGAAGTTTATCCGGGGTATTATTCGGTAACGGTTGTGGCGACCTATCAGAATCCGGTGACCGGAGAAGTTGAAGATATCGGACAAAATCCCGGAATCGGTCAGATGATGGTTCAGGCCCAGGTACAGTCAGTGGGCTATGTGGAGATTGAGGATGACGGAACTATCTGGCTCAATACCCGTTGGAATCAGGCGGATGCGAATATTTATGCCGGATTTTGGACGTCTACCAGCGGAACCGGGGACTGGATTGCGAGAGATTACGAGGTGACGGCGCAGTTTGAGGTCGGAGACTATGAGTACATGGATAATGTTTTTTCGGCAACAGTAACGGACTATCGTTTCCAGTTATCAACATTGGATGACGTGGTGCGATGCAGTAATTATGTAGAAGCTATGGGACGGGAATGTGT
Source organism: uncultured Lachnospiraceae bacterium (assembly GCA_902489645.1). Taxonomy (GTDB): domain Bacteria; phylum Bacillota; class Clostridia; order Lachnospirales; family Lachnospiraceae; genus Frisingicoccus. The sequence goes on from CABUAW010000091.1 coordinate 6,601, forward strand.
CTGGTTCTGCTATATTGCCGACTTGTCGGAGGGCGTCGGGGACGAGTGGACATCGGTACAGGCGCCGAATATGACCGACTTTACAGATTCTATTTCCCAGGCCAATGGAACGACAAGCGATAACAATTCAGGAAGTACGAATACTTCCGGTACGGGCGCTTCTGGTACGGGCAATGCGCCGACGGCTTCTTACTCCGGCGGCAATTCGGGCGGCGGCACATCATCGGATACGAAGGAAACCGCCGAGTCAGAGACAAAGGAGACAACGGCAAAGAAAACGCCGACAATTTCAGAGCGGACGGTTGAAACCGCAAAGAAGGCATCGGCCGACGACCTTTTAGACGGAGCTTCGGGCATTTCCGGTGCGGAGCTTGAGACAGAGTCTTCACAGAGCAATGAAACTTCACTGGTATTTCCTGTAGTTTTGGCCGGACTTGGCGGCGGCGTCATCGGCGCGGTTATTGTCGGATTAATTGTGGGAGCATCCTGCAGAAAGAAGAAAAATTATAAGGACTTATTTGAAGATGTCAATGAGGACGACGATGAGGATGAAAAATAATAAGGTGAAAAGGGCAGCAGCATTAACCGTGGTGCCATAAGAAAACATGAAAAAACCCAGTAAAATCAATGTTTTTT
>CABUAW010000092.1 GCA_902489645.1 uncultured Lachnospiraceae bacterium
GGTTCAGTGCGGCATGGGCCGGACTGGAAAGATGTTTGCCTACCAGCACTATGATATTCTGCCGGATGTTATCACTTCGGCCAAAGCGCTGGGCTGCGGTGTTCCGGTCGGCGCCTTTGTTGTCGGTGAAAGGGCGGAGGCTGCCCTGGAACCGGGCGACCATGGTTCAACCTACGGCGGCAATCCATTTGTGACCGCCGCTGTGAGTAAAGTATTTGATATGTTTGAAAGCCGGAATATACTGGAGAATGTCAATGAAGTTTCAGCTTATCTGGATGAAAAGCTTCAGGCGCTGGTCAGCAAATATGACGTGTTAAAGGAGACGCGCGGCCTTGGGTTGATGCGCGGTCTGGAGTTTTATGTACCGGTAGGACCATATATCAATAAAGCGCTGGAAAAGGGTCTGCTCATTATCTCGGCCGGCGCTAATATTATCCGTTTTGTGCCGCCTCTGGTTATTACAAAAGAAAATGTGGATGAAATGATTCGGATTCTGGAGGAGAGTCTCCGGGAGGTTGAATAAACCGATGGTATCTGCGGGAAGATAACTCTGGAATTGGAAAACCGAAGGAGGAAAATGGCGGATGAAATGTAAGGGAGCCATCTTTGACATGGATGGCGTGCTTTTTGACACGGAAAAACTCTATCAGGAAACATGGGGAGAGCTGGCGAAGGAATATGGCGTCCGTCTTGGCAATCGTTTTGTTACGGACATATCCGGGACAAACGGGGAGCGGATGAGGCGGGTTGTTGAAAAGTACTATCAGGTTCCGGACGGCTCTGTAGTGATTGAAGCATGCATGGAGCGGATGCAAGGGAAGCTTGAGGTACACGTTCCTGTGAAAAAGGGCGTATATGAGATATTAGAGTTTTTTCAAAGAATGGGCATGCCGGCGGCCGTTGCAAGCAGCAGCTCCCAACAGCAGATTGAATCGAATCTTTTTAAGAGCCGTCTGCGGGATTATTTTTCAGCGATTGTCAGCGGCTCGGAGGTAAGAAACGGAAAGCCGTCGCCGGATATCTTTCTGCTTGCGGCGAAAAAAATCGGCTGTAAGGCGGAAGAATGTTTGGTGTTTGAAGACAGTGAGAATGGAGTAAAAGCCGGACATTCGGCAGGGTGCTTTACTATTATGGTTCCGGACCTGATAAAGCCGGGGGACGATATACGGCTGCTTTGTTCTGAAATCTGCCCGGATTTATTGCAGGCCCGTGATGAAATCAAAGAAATGCTCCGAAAAGGATTTATGACCAATTAAATATGTAAAATAAAAACAGTTCGGATTCGGAATGGGCTCAAATCATTTCTTTCAGAACTGTTTTTCTATACCCAAATCCGCGAATAAAGAAATGTTTCCTGTATATACTAATGAAAAAAGACAGGAGGCTGAAGAAATTTATGTGGGGATGGATGATTGCTTTAATTTCAGGGGCGTTAATGAGCATACAGGGGGTATTTAATACGGGACTGACAAAGCAGACAAGCTTGTGGGTCGCCAATAGCTGGGTACAGGGGACCGCTTTAATGGTCTGTCTGGGCGCCTGGCTTTTTAAGGAGCGCCAGTCCTTTGGAAATCTGTTTCAGGTGGATTCAAAATATATGCTTCTCGGCGGCGTCATCGGGGCCTTTATCACGCTGACCGTAATTTTGAGCATGAATCAGCTTGGCCCGGCAAAATCAGCGCTGATTATCGTTGTTTCCCAGTTAGCCGTGGCCTATTTGATTGAACTTTTTGGACTTTTCGGCATGGAAAAGGTGGATTTCCAGTGGTCAAAACTTATTGGAATGATTGTGGCGGTGGCTGGTATTTTTATCTTCAAATGGCAGTCCTGACGGCGAAATATTAAAAATTTTGTCGCTTAAAAAATCCGTAAATATTTCAAAAATATATTGTAATACTTTTGGGTTTTCGATAAAATGAGTATGTATGGATTTTTATTGACATTCCTGTTCGAAAGGAAGGATAGGATGTCAAAAAGGAAAATAATAATCACCGGATTTTTCTGTCTGTTTCTGGCCGTACTGACGGCCTGCGGGCCGGAGGGAATTCTTATGGAAACCGGAGAGGGCGGGGAAGGCACTACAGCCGCAGACGAATGGACGTCCGGGGCCGGAAGTGTTTCCATAACCGAAGGAAATGAGACAGGAGATTCGAAGCTTGAAGAGACGTTAAGGGATTTAATCTATGTTTATGTCTGCGGCCAGGTAAGGACGCCGGGGGTATATGTGCTGGATGAAGGAAGCCGTCTTTTTGAAGCGGTGGATATGGCCGGAGGAATTCTTCCCGAGGGGGATTCAAACAGAATTAATCTGGCGGCCGTACTGACGGATGGACAGAAGATTTATATACCGTCGGTGGCAGAGGCAGAGACGATGCAGTATGAGGAAGCGCTTTTGGAAGAACCGGAAGACGATGGCAATGTCGGAGAAGGCCGTGTAAATATTAACCGTGCTTCGAAAGAGACTTTGATGACACTGCCCGGGATTGGGGAAGCGAAAGCGGATGCAATTCTGGCTTACAGACAGGCAGAAGGGGACTTTGAAAGCCCGGAAGCATTGATGAATGTTCCGGGGATTAAGGAAGGCGTTTTTGCAAGGATTAAGGACCGGATTGTGATAGATTGAGGTGAAGAAAATGTCAAAAAAGGTACTTGTAGTTGATGATGAAAAGCTGATTGTCAAGGGAATCCGCTATAGTTTGGAGCAGGACGGCATGCAGGTTGAGGTGGCTTACGACGGACGTCAGGCTCTGGAGATGGCGCAGAGCAATGTTTACGATGTTATTCTTCTGGATGTGATGCTGCCGGAGCTGAATGGCTTCGAAGTATGTCAGATGATTCGTGATTTTTCAGATGTTCCGATTATTATGCTGACTGCTAAGGGCGATGATATGGATAAAATTCTCGGGCTGGAATACGGCGCCGATGACTATATTACAAAACCGTTTAATATTTTAGAGGTTAAGGCCCGGATTAAGGCGATTATGCGCCGGACGCGTGTGAAAGAGCCGGAGGTCGTCAATCCGCGGATGATTACCTCCGGGGATATGCGCATTGATTTGGACAGCCGCCGGGTGTTTATTTCGGATAAGGAGGTCAATCTGACGGCCAAGGAGTTTGATTTGCTTGAGCTTCTTATTACGAATCCGAATAAAGTCTACAATCGGGAGAATTTACTGAATCTCGTATGGGGCTATGATTATCCGGGGGATGTCCGGACGGTGGACGTTCATGTGCGGCGTCTCAGAGAAAAGGTGGAAGTAAATCCGAGTGAACCACGATATATACATACAAAATGGGGTGTTGGTTATTTCTTCCAGAACTAAAAAAACAAAGAAGAGAAGCGGTTTTTTATACAGTATGCGTTTATGGTTGGTAGTTGCCCTGATTGCGGTAACTATCAGCCCTTTATTTATTATGCGGCTGGTTGCGCTGGATAATATTGAAGCCCAGCTCCGTACTCGGCGGGTCAGCGAGCTTTCAAATTATGCGCTGATTCTTTCCAATCAGATTGTCCGAAGCAATTACTTTCAAGGAGAAAACATGGAAATCGTCCATGCGGACATGAATCAGAGTGCCGCCATGTATAATGGCCGTATATTAATACTTGACCACAATTACAATATTGTAAAGGATACCTATTCCACACTGGACGGATTGATTTCCATATCCCAGGAAACGATTCAGGCCATGAGCGGGGAGAGTATTAAAAATTACAATAAGGAAGACGGCATGTTGGAGCTGGCCGTGCCGATTACAACGGAGGATAAAAGCGAGGTACTCGGGGTGATTTTATTTTATTCCTCTACCCTGGATATCCAGAAAACCTGCGACTCGATTGGCCGTTCCTATAATGGCATTACGACGGCCCTGGCGGGACTTTGCATTTTGATGTCGCTGATTATCGCCAATTTATTTACAAAACCGTTGAAGCGGGTGGCGAATTCCATTGACCGGATGGCTGAGGGGCATTTTGATGAAGAAATTCATCTGAGAGGATTTTCAGAAATAAAAACCATTTCAGACTCTTTTAATATGATGCTTAAAAAGATGCAGAAGGTGGAAAATTCCCGGCAGGAATTTGTTTCCAATGTGTCCCATGAATTAAAGACGCCGATTACATCGATTAAGGTGCTGGCCGATTCTCTGAATATGCAGGAGAATGTGCCGAATGAAGTGTATAAGGAGTTTATGCAGGATATTGTCGTGGAAATTGACAGAGAAAATCAGATTATCAACGACCTGCTGGCTTTGGTGAAAATGGATAAAGCGGTGGCCGAATTGAATATTTCCCAGGTCAACGTCAATGATATGCTGGAAATGATTTTAAAACGTCTGCGTCCGATTGCGGCCAAACGGAATATTGAGCTTGTTTTTGAGAGCTTCCGTCAGGTTTCGGCGGAATGTGATGAAGTAAAGATGAATCTGGCGTTTACCAATCTGGTGGAGAACGGCATTAAATATAATGTGGCCGGCGGCTGGGTGAAGGTATCTCTGGATGCGGACCATAAATATTTTTATGTGAAGGTCACCGATTCGGGAATTGGTATTCCAAAGGAATATCAGGACCAGATTTTTGAACGTTTTTACCGGGTGGATAAGGCGCGTTCCAGAGAAACGGGGGGCACGGGCCTTGGACTGGCAATTACAAAAAATATTATATTGATGCATGACGGGGCTATCAGAGTGGTAAGTAAAGAGGATGAGGGCTCAACCTTCGTTGTGCGGATTCCGTTAAAATACATCCATGAAAATGGGAATGGAGGGGTGAAAAATGAGAAAAATTAAATTTTTTGCCGTTTTGTTCCTGTGCTTTGGCCTGCTCGTGACATCGACGGGCTGCAGCTCGGCGCGCCGTCTTTTGTCAAAATGGCGGCATGAGGAGGATGCGGAAATTACAACGACAGAGGCATCCCACGGTGTTTATCAGATGAATCTCGGAGAGACACGGCTTATAAAATCTGCCTATGAATTTAAAGCGGATTCGGCGGAAACGTTGATTGGAGAGTGTATTGAAGGAATGAAACAGACGCCGTCGGACAATGCTTATAAGAGTGTCATTTCCGGCGATGTCCAGGTTGAGAACTATACCTATGACAGTAATAACCGGTTGGCAACCATATATTTTAATGCGTCCTATAAAAAGCTGACGGCGGCCAGAGAAGTATTGACCCGGGCGGCTATTGTAAAGACATTAACTCAGTTCAGTGATGAGATACAGTATGTGGCCTTTGTTATCGGAAACACGCCGATGGCGGCCGATGACGGCAGTCTGCTGATGATGCGGGGCAGGGATTTTGTCGACAATATCAGCGGCAATATGGAATATGTCCGTGAGGATTATGTGACCATGTATTTTGTCAGTGAGGACGGGACAAAGCTGCAGGCTGAGGATGTCGTCGTTAAATATCTGAGTAAAATTAATCTGGAAACGGCTCTTGTAAACAGCCTTGTTTCCGGGCCGATTACAAAGGGACTGAAACCGTCGCTGTCGCCGGATACCGTCGTTAATAAAGTAAATATCCGGGAAGATATTTGCTATGTGGATTTGAACCGGACATTTCTTGAACGGGTGAACGGGCAGAGCTTTGAGCTGAATATTTATTCGGTAGTCAACACATTGACTCAGATGACGGGCGTCAGCCGTGTCCAGTTTCTGATTGACGGAGCCATTTTTAATGGAACGGTGGAGGGCATACGTATTGACGGATTATTTGAAAAGAATATGTCGCTTGTGTACCGGCCGGAAAAAGAGCTGATGACGAATCCGACGGATTCTTCCGGCAATAAAGATGCTCTGCAAAAGGACATTGAACAACAGGTCATGGAGAATCAGAAGAGTTCCGGAAATACGGCGGAAAGCGAAACGGAAACCTCCGGCGGGGCTTTGGAGGAAACGCCGGAAAATACGTCGCCGGAGAATACGTCGCCGGATGAAACGGCGTCGGGAGAAGCGGAAGAATAGAAATATAGGAGGCAGTGAATGAAACGACCGCTGATGGGTGCAGGTATCGCCTTGGTGGTTGGAGTGGCGGCGGCATTGAACGGACTATCCTGGCTGTGGATAGGTTTGATGGCGGCCGGATTGAATATTGGCATAAAGATGCGGACAGAGAGTTCCTTCAGGTATATGTTGGGATTCTCTGTTTTTTTGATTGTCGGATTTTGTCGAGCTTTGTTAAGCGGGCAGGGAGAAGCGGCCATTGGAGCGGATGAACTTCCGGCGGAAATTCAGGGAAGTGTCAGCCGTGTCCAGGAAAAGAGCAGCAGTACATGGATTTATGTGAAAACAAAGGAAAATGTCAAAGTGCTTGTTGTATCCGTGCATGGGACTGAGATAGAGGAAGATTATTATAAAGGGCAGGTCCTGAAAATTTCGGGAGAAGCGGAGGCGTTTACCCATCCGGGAAATCCGGGTCAGTTTGATGAAAAGAATTATTACAGGGCCCAGGGGATTGCCTATCGGATATGGGCCAAAAAAATTGTTTGTGTGTATGAGGGCGGCCGGCTTTGGAGAGGGTTGAGTATTCTGGAAAGATTAAAAGGACGGATGGTCGCTTTTTATCAAAAGACTATGGGAGAAACGGGAGCCGGAGTGGTTTCGGCCGCCGTGCTTGGTGAGCGTTCCGGATTTCAGGAGGATTTGCGCCGGTATTATCAGGAAAACGGCTGGATGCATCTGGTCACGACT
>CABUAW010000093.1 GCA_902489645.1 uncultured Lachnospiraceae bacterium
TTATATTTAAAAAGGCACCTGAACAGATGCCTTTTTATCTTTTTAAGACTGAAATATAATATCTTCACATCACCTATTTTTCCCAAAACGAATATTTCAATAACAATGCGGAATTTATGATGACAAGCACTGAACCTGCATTATGTACCAGAGCGCCGACGACCGGATTTAAAATCCCCGGGAAGGCCAAGCCGATAGCAATAAAATTTAATGTCATTGAAAATGTCAGATTCAGCTTAATCGTCCGCATCATCTTTTTGGACAATGCCAGCAAATGCGGCAGTTCCTTTACTTCATCATCAACCAGGGCAATATCCGCAGCATCTACGGCAATGTCGCTTCCAATACCGCCCATTGCAATTCCCACATTCGCTTTTTTCAGAGCCGGAGCGTCATTGATTCCATCGCCAATCATGCAGACGGACTGACCATTCGCCTGACAGGTTCCGATAAATCTAAGTTTATCCTCCGGCAGACAATTGGCATGCACCTCATGGATATGCAATTCACCTGCAATATATTGGGCGGCATTCATGCTGTCCCCCGTCAGCAGAATCGGCTGGACGCCAAGCTTTTGTATGCTTTTTATCATAGACTCACTTTCTGCGCGCATCGTATCCGAAAGAACGATATAACCGGCGAGTACGTCATCGACGGCGACGTAAATTAAGGTTCCGCCCCTCTGCAAATATACATCGGTCGCTGCTTCCGTGTCCGCTGAAAGTTCAATCCGATTATCCGCAAGCATTTTAGTATTTCCGGCCAGTATTCTATGACCATCAACGATGGCCGACACGCCTCGTCCCGGCAGCATTTGGAATTCTTCACAAGGCATTATTTTTTCTTCGCTCTGCTGTTTATAACACTGCACAATCGCCTTACCCAAAGGGTGTTCCGATAATTGCTCGGCACAAGCCGCAAAGGCATAAAGCTCTTTTTCTCCATAATCGGAAATACTTTTTATAGCCGTTATCTGCGGTGTTCCGTGCGTCAATGTTCCGGTTTTATCAAATGTTATTTTCTTCACTTCGGCCAAACGCTCAAGCGCATCTCCCTCCCGCACCAGAAAGCCGTGTTTTGTGGCGTTTCCAATGGCGGCCATAATCGCCGTCGGCGTCGCAAGCACTAATGCGCACGGACAGAATACAACGAGAATCGTTACCGCCCGAATCATCTCTCCCGAAATCAGCCAGGTCAAAACAGCGGCTGTCAGTGCAACTACCACAACCCATGTCGCCCAATGGTCTGCCAGTCCGACAATTTTTGCCTTTCCGGCATCGGCCGACTGCACCAACTGTATCATCCGTTGAATAGAGCTGTCCTCACCGACTTTCGTTGCTTTCATTTCAAAAGCACCGAATTGATTCACCGTACCGCTGGACACCTCATCCCCTTCCATTTTATCTACGGGAAGGGATTCCCCGGTCATAACCGCCTGATTTACGGAAGTTTGCCCGGACAAAATAATACCGTCCACAGGAACCGTTTCCCCGGGCAGTACCCGGAGAATATCTCCAATCTTAACCTGTTCGGCAGGAATAATGCTTTCTGACTGGTCTGTCACAACCCTGGCCGTCTGCGGTGTAAGATGAACCAGCTTCTCGATACCCGCCCGTGCCTTTGCAACGGTCAGCTCCTCCAGCAGCCCTCCAATCTGCATAATGAAAGCAACCTCACCGGCCGCAAACTCTTCGCCAATACAAATAGATGCGATTAGTGCCAACGACACCAGCACGTCCGCCTTAATATCAAAGGCTGTAACCAGACCGATGATTGCTTCCATTATAATGGGAACTCCGCACAGCACAATCGTCACCCAAGCCGCATCAAAGGGCAGCGGCAATACATTAAATATGCTGATAATCAACGCAATACCGGAAATGACCAGCAGAGTCACATCTTTTTTTGTACCGCCAAATTCCAATAGATGCTCTGCCTTTTCTACAAGTGATTTCATAAAAATCCTCCTTCTTATACCTATGGGGGTATATGTATATTATACCCATGGGGGTATAGGTTTGTCAAGAAGGTATATAAAAAAGGACGTCCCTTGCGACCGCCCTTTCTATAGAATTTTTTTACTGCATATTGGCAAAACGCTCCACAGCCTTTGTAAAATTTTCAATGGTTTTATCCGCATCTCCATGCTCAATTCCATCACGGACACAATGTTTAATGTGGCCTTCCAGTACAACCTGGCCGACTTTATTCAACGCTGATTTTGCCGCATTAATCTGGGAAAGAATATCCTCACATGGAACATCCTGGTCCACCATTCTGTCGATGGCCTGTACCTGCCCGATAATTTTCTTTAATCTTCGATGCAGATTTTCCGCATCCATACACTGTCTCATTTCCATTCCTCCTATATCATTCGTTTATAACACCTTTTCAAAAAACAAATGCCGTTTGTGGGAAATCAGGCCGCCAACCTTCATTTCCGACGCAGCAGCCAACTGAAATCCCAGTTTTTTATACAAAGCAATGGCCGGTCTGTTTTGTTCCCCCGTGTCAAGCCGGACCGCCGCACATGAATGTTTCTTTGCAGTTTCCAACGCATCATTGACAAGCGCAGCGCCGATACCCTTTCCGGCTTCGCCCGGCCGTACCATCAATAAATGAATAACCTTCACCCTATCGTCACTTTCCCGACTTGGCCATGAAATTTTCCGGTATTCATCCGGCGGCTGCCCATCCAGAATAATACTACCCAGAATTCTGCCATTATCTTCATAGACATATAATGCCCCGTTTTGCAAGGCTCTTTCCGCATCCTTCCTTGTCGGATAGACGCCTTCTTTAAAAACTGTATATGCCTCATGGTTTTTCTCATATAAAAAATGCTCCTGATAGCTTTCTTCGACACTGTCTATATCCGCCATAACAGCCTGCCGTATCATTATCCTCTTCCCTTCAATGATTATTTAACCCCTACCGGATATGAAATCCCATATCCTGCGAATTCACCGGAATTTTCTTTCTTTCAATCCATGCAATCTGAATATACGGACTTTCATTGATGATTTTCAGCATTTGATTTATTTGCTCCGCCGTTCCCTGAGCCTCCAATACCACACTGCCATCCCATTCATTTTTTACCCATCCGGTCACTCCCAGATGACTGGCCGCATAGCGGGCACGGTATCTGAATCCCACACCCTGTACCCGTCCTGTAATCTGCATATGTTGACGAATCACATTCCTATCTGCCATACAAATCTCCTTATTTAAGCTATTGAATCACAAAAACCCTTATTTAGAAACAATTATAGCATAAGTTTTATTTTTTGGTACACTTATTATATCGGTTATAAAGGAGTGTGATGCAAATGCTAGTAAACCTTGGTATGAAAATAAAATCATTGCGAATAGAACGAAAGCTTACTCAAAATCAGCTTGCATGCATGGCCAGCGTGGCCTCCAGTACCATTTATTCTTATGAATCCGGGAATCGTTACCCATCGTATAGCGTTTTAATCAGTTTCGCCCGGATTTTTCATGTAACTACAGATTATCTTCTGGGACTGGACAAAATGAGAACCATTGATGTCAGCGGTTTAAATGATGAAGAAATCAACGTTGTTCTTCGAATGGTTGATTTGCTTAAAAACAGAAAATAAATGCAGCACAATACATAAAATCAGGCTGCTGAAAACCTTTTCAGCAGCCCTGTCTGCCAAACCTCCATTCAATATCAAAAAATTATCTCCAGCAGCTTATACAAAACAATAGTGACGACAAATGCCAGTGTTCCGGATATAAGCACCTTCAAAATATTCTGATAGGGCCGTTTCACCGCTTCCTGCATCCTGGCAATTTCATCCAGACGTTCTCCATTGCAAAAAGCGAGGATTTCTTTATAAGTTTGAACATCGTTTCTTTTCTTATAGCTTTCCACCTTATATGCAAAAATCATTGTTAGAATGAAAAGTAAAAAGGTAATCCCCAATCCATAAATTCCCCAAAAATACGCCAATGGCACCGCCGTAATTACGGTGACCAAAAGTAAAACGGTAAAGATGCCTCCGTAAAATCTAAAATCCTGAATTTCTTTTTTGTTTACTGTCTCTCTCATAATCTCTAAATCTCCTTTAATTAATGAATCCAGAGATATATTAAATAATGAACTTAACAATAACAGGCTATGGATATCCGGATAGCTCTTACCCGTTTCCCAATTAGAGATTGTCTGCCGTGTGACATATATCCGTTCAGCCAATTCCTCCTGGGATAAATTCATCATCGTACGATATTTTTTTATTTGCTTGTTCAGCTCCATTATGTAATTACCTCCCGACATGCCTCCAGCATAAATCCTAACAGCCGTTTCGTCTATCTAAAGGTCTTTACATTTGACCAAAACAGCCATGTCAAAAGATTTTGACAGCTTACGCCGGGCTCCCTCTTCAGCAGTTCCATCTTTTTTAACGATTGCTATTATGGCCGGTAATTTACCTTCTGAACCATATAAAAATCAACACACAAAGTAAAACAATATTCCCTAAACCACCGATGATTCTTGAAAAAATCCTTCCCGGCTCCCTTGCCCAGGCGCTTTGCTGAAAAATCCCCTCATCACTCCGGTGGTTTTTGTATTGAAATCCGTCAATCGTATAATGCCATCCCGAGTCGTCCGTATAGACGTCTACCTCCGGCGAAGCCAATACCTCATACACCGGCCAGGAGTAAGCTTCACTTCGAATCTGTCTTGGAGTATAGCTTACATTGTCATAAATTTCTATAATCAATGTATATTCATATTCATTGCGTACTCTTCCTCTAAAATCTGTCCGCTTCTGTATCTGTCTCTCATAACTGATAATTTTCCCTTTTTCCGGCCTCCGATTCATGGCCTGTCGGTGAAGCTTTCGATAATAAAGGGCTTTTTGAATTTTCTGAACGGTAATAACCGCAGGGATTAAACCCGCTGCCGTAAATAAAAGCAAGGACGCCCTTGACATTCCCGAATATAAAATATCCTGAATAATATTTGAAAACCATGCTGCACAAAACAAGAACAGCGTTATCACTCCATCCATACTTTCACATTTGGTTCTTATTTTTCTCATTTTATTCTCCCCGTTTTCATTATATCAATCCGTAATCCGATGCTTCGACATTGAGTATAAAATAGTTCCGATTCACTGTCAGTAAGCCTTCCTTCTGCATTTTACTCAATTCATTGGACATGGCGCTCCGGTCCACACTCAGATAATCCGCCAACTGCTGCCGATTAAAGGGAATCGCAAATTGAAAACTCCCCTGACGGGTCGCCTGATAGGACAGATAAGAAAGCAGCCGTCCCCGGATAGATTTGGATGTCGTATGGAAAATACGCCGGGAAAGATTCAGGTTTTTCTGCGCCGATATAATCAGCAAATTTTGTATCAGTCGGCCATAATAATGACGCTTTTCCGAAGGATTTCCAATCTCCTGTTCCAAGCCCCGTCCCACATTAAGGAAAAGGACCCCGGCCGCCTCTGACGCAACGACACTGACCATCATCGGTTCTCCGGGAACACAGGCATAGGTTTCTGCGAAAACCTGGCCGGGAGCAATATTATCCAAAATACTTTTATTTCCCCATACATCATCATTTTCAATATTTACGCTGCCTGAAAGAACAAGCCCCAAAGACTGAACGACATCCCCCGCCCGGAAAATTATTTCTCCTTTTTGAAAATGCTGTTGCTTTGCTCCCAGCTCATGAAGCATATTTTCGATATCTTCCTCACTTATTCCACGGAACAGAAGCGTTTTCGACAAAAAATTAACGTCCAATTTTTTCTCCCTTCGTTGTTAAAACAACATACTTGTTGTTTTTATTGTATTATACTGTTCCCATGAAGTCAATAAATCACAAACATTAAAGGAGGATATCGATATGATTCGTAAAATTATAAACATTAACGAAGATAAATGTAACGGCTGCGGCCTCTGCGCCCGGGCTTGTCATGAAGGCGCTATCGGGATGGTGGACGGCAAGGCAAAGCTTTTAAGGGATGATTACTGCGATGGTCTGGGAGACTGCCTTCCGGCCTGTCCTACCGGCGCTATCACTTTTATAGAACGGGAAGCCGCCGCTTATGATGAAGCTGCCGTCATGGAAAACAAAAGAAATCAGCGTCTGAGCAGCGAAAAACCTCTGGCCTGTGGCTGCCCGGGAAGCCAGTCCCGCCAAATCCGGCGCGACGACACACCGACTGCCCATCCGACCGCCGCCCGGCCACAAACGGCAGCCGCCGCCCCAAGCACAGATTCCCAGCTTCGTCAATGGCCCGTTCAGATGAAACTCGCTCCGGTAAACGCACCTTATTTTAACAACGCCCATCTGCTGATTGCCGCTGACTGTACGGCTTATGCTTACGGCAACTTTCATCAGGATTATATTCGCGGTAAAATTACTCTTATTGGCTGTCCAAAATTGGACGAAGGCGACTACAGCGAAAAACTGACGGAAATTATTAGAAATAATGCAATTAAAAGCCTCACCATCGTACGAATGGAGGTGCCATGCTGCGGAGGTATTGAGCGTGCCGCAGTCACCGCTTTAAAAAACAGCGGTAAATTTATTCCATGGCAGGTTGTTACGATTTCTACCGACGGCCGCATCCTCGACAGATAGTCATAGAAACCAAAGGGCTGATATTCGGATTCCTCGTCCGAAT
>CABUAW010000094.1 GCA_902489645.1 uncultured Lachnospiraceae bacterium
GTACACGCCTATGGCCGAACCGAAGGAATCCACGTCGCCAATCTTATGACCCATAATAATTACCTGGTCTTTGCCAAGGATAATCTGTTTCAGCGCATGGGCCTTAACACGGGCCTTAACACGGGTGCCCTTTTCCACCTGTTTCGTCTTACCGCCGTAATAGGAAATCTTATCCCCGGCCTTGACGACGGCCTGGTCTCCGCCCCGGCCCAACGCCAAATCAATGGCATTCTGCGCCCAAGTATACGACTGACCGTAGGAAATGGCGTTCATGCCGACGCCGATACACATCGTCACGGACATCTCGTTGCCAATGTTAATTTCCCGCACCTCATCCAGAATGGAAAAACGACTGGACTGGATAGCCGACATATGTTTATGATTCACCACAAAGGTATATCTGTCCTTTTCCACCTTCGTAATAATGGCGTCATAAGACTGCATATATTTGGTAATCTTTCGTTCAATCAGGGCCGCCAGCAGAGAACGCCGGACTTCCTCCGTACTGTTCATGGCTTCCTCAAAATTGTCCACAAAAATAATACCCGCAACCAGCTTCTGCTCCTGGTTTTCCCGGATATAACGGCGTATGTCCGTCTCATCAAACATAAACATGGCAATCAGAAGATTTTCGGGATGGTCAAATCCCACCATATCATTATGCTCTGCAAAATCTTCCACATGCATCCGGCAAAATTCTGTCCGGTAATACCGGTCCTCATGGGTAATTTCAACGTAACATTTTTCCTCCATCGCCATGACCTTCTGAAAGTCCAGGGACGGAAAAACATTCTGGATATTTTTTCTCACAGCCAGATTGCCAAGCAGCCTGGTCAGGGCTTCATTCTCCCACATTAATTTTCCCGTACTGTCAAGAACCCCGTAGGGTACTTCCAGCTCATGCAGCAGTTTTTTCTGTACCTGACCGTATTGAAGCCCGAAATTGATTAATTCTTCCATAATCGCCGGTTTAGAATAGAAGGATACAGCCGCTGAAAATATGAGATGCACTAAAAAGAACACGCCCATCAGCGCCCCGGCCGTATGGTCGATTACCGTAACTCCCAGTGTCATAATCCCAACGATAATATTCAATATAATCGGCCATCTCAGGTACCACTTTAAACGCCCTTTGATTTCCATATCATTTTTCATTATCTTACCTCTTTTTTCTGAATAATTTCAATATAGGTAAAAGCAACTTATCCTATATTATAGCATTTTACGAAGTTCTGGTAAACACTTTTCTCTATTTCAAAATCCGTCAATCTATAGTATAATAAGGTCACTGAGTACAATGATTGAAAGAAGGTGACGAATATGCGTCAAGTTTGTATTTTTTTCGCTCAGGGTCTTGAAGAAATTGAGGGATTAACCGTGGTCGATTTAATGCGCCGCGCGGATATTCCGATAACTATTGTTGCCGTCGGCGATTCTCTGGAAGTCACCGGCGCCCATGGCATCCGCATTACCGCAGACCGTCTTTTTGCCGACATGGATTTCTCAAATACGGATATGCTTGTTCTGCCGGGCGGAGCCCCTGGAACCTGCAATCTGAATGCCTGTGAGCCGCTGAAAGCTTTATTAACGGATTTTTATGACAAAGGTAAATATATTGGCGCCATCTGCGCCGCGCCGATGATTCTCGGCCATCTGGGCTTTCTCAAAGGCCGAAAGGCGACCTGCTATCCGGGCTTTGAAAAGGATTTAATCGGGGCCGTCCATGTGACGGACGAAGCCGTCGTTGACGGCCATATCATCACAAGCCGCGGGCTCGGCACTGCCATTGAATTTGCCGCCGCCCTGATTGAGCTGCTGACCGATGCAAAGACCGCGGAGGGTATCAAAAAATCTGTAATGTATACAAAGGAGAAATAATTATGTCCGACAGAATTGCCAAAGCATTGGAAAACCATGATAAAAGTTATAACTGCTGTCAGTCCGTTGCCTGCGCCTTCTGTGATTTGGTCGGCGTGGACGAAGAAACCATGTTCAAGGCCGGAGAGGCCTTCGGTTTGGGCATGGGCGGTATGAACGGCACCTGCGGCGCCATTGCCGGAGCAGTCCTTCTGGCCGGTTTTAAAAACAGTTCCGCAAATCTGGAAAAACCGGATTCCAAAGGCGCAACCTACAAGCTCTCCGCCGCCATTGTCAAAGAATTCCTGGAAAAAAACGGCGCTATCGCCTGCCGGGATTTAAAAGGCGTTGACAGCGGAAACGTGCTGCGTTCCTGCCCGGGATGTATCGAAGACGCCGCACGAATCGCCGAAAAAATTCTTGACCTGAAATAAGTACAGAAAAACCGCTGCAGTCCGGTCTGTTCCTTCTCGCAAGAACACCACCTGTGCAGCGGTTTTTTCAGAATAAAATATGAATCAGGCCATCGGCCTCGTCATAAATCAGCTTTGTCCCATAGGGTTCACTATATGCGGTCAGATTCGCCGCAATCGTCCGGGCCGTCTCCGGCGACGCTATTTTAGGGAGTCCCCGGTCCAAAACCCGCTCGGACGCCATACAAAGGTCTATCGGAAGAAGCGTAAAGGAATTCCCTGTCTCCGTCCGTTCAATCTGAAGCAGACAGTTTTCCGAGAATCTGCGTTCCGCATTAAAACCGATGAAATTTCCGTCTTTGTCCTTCGCCCGGTTTGCGTGCAAATCCGACGGACGGCTATTTGCATCATAACCATAGCTTTCGTACATTTCCGGGGCAATTATCGACTCACCCGCCTCAAACTCCATCAACAAACTGCCGAGATTATAAAAAATCGGACGTCCATGATACATTTCCACGCCCCGCAGAAAATGCGCGCCGTGGCCAACGACCACATCCGCTCCCGCATCAATGGCGTCACGGGCCATTTTTTCAATAAATTCCGGCGGTCTGGAAGCGTACCAGTTTTCATTCATCCCCTCATGGGTATGTAAACTGAAAATCGTTAAATCGGAACGTTTTGAGGCGTCCCTGATACTTTTAAGTATCTCCGACGCATCCTTTTCATTCACATAGGTACGGACATATGCTTTTTCGCCCCGCTCAATTTGAAGGCACCCTTCAAATAACGAGCCAAACCGAAAAGCATCCTTTCCCTGGGGCGGATAGGTTTCCACCCGGCAGCCCTCGTCCATACTTTCCCGCGTTCCAAGAGCCATATCAATCCGGTGAAGCTGCTCAAACAGCTCGTCCGGCAGCACATAAGAGTGCCCCCAGCGCAGCGGATTGGAACCCGGACGGGCCGCCACGCCCGCACCGTCGTCGCTGGCCGCAAAGGCCTCCGACCGGGTCGATGACGTCGCCACGATTGCCACACGGCCCCCGGCCGTATCAAGGAACTTCGGCAGCCGGGCTTCTTTCAGATTCCGTCCGACGCCGCAGGGAATAAGGCGGCGCTTTTCGGCAGC
Source organism: uncultured Lachnospiraceae bacterium (assembly GCA_902489645.1). Taxonomy (GTDB): domain Bacteria; phylum Bacillota; class Clostridia; order Lachnospirales; family Lachnospiraceae; genus Frisingicoccus. Next base: position 3,400 of record CABUAW010000094.1, read on the forward strand.
ATTCATTGTATCCAATACCCCCTGCCAGCCATAATCTCCGGTATGGTTATTTACAAAACCAATCATCTGTATATTTAAATCTGCAAATTCATCCAGGGTTGCCGGACGAACCGACGTCATATACCCCCGCCCGCAGGCCGGCGGCGTCCCCGGTTCCGGCGTACAAAACTCGGCATTGGTAAATGCTCCGTCCGCCTCAAGGAACCAATCCACCAGTTTTTTATCCAAACGTTTTACAAGATTGCGGCTTGAAAAAAGTGAATCTCCGCATACAATAAAACGCATATTTTTTCCTCCCTTTGACTTTTAATGTGCAAGCATATTTTTGAGAAATTGTTTTGTCCGCTCTTCTTTCGTATGCTCAAAAATATCTGACGGCGTTCCGATTTCCATAATATTTCCATCGGCAAAAAAAGCCACCCTGTCGGACACATCCCGTGCAAACGCCATTTCATGGGTAACAATAATCATTGTAAGCCCCTGCTCGGCGATAGAACGGATAACATCGAGAACCCCTCCGACCATCTCCGGGTCCAGGGCCGATGTCGGTTCATCCAAAAGCATGACCTTCGGTTCAATAGCCAGCGCCCGGGCAATGCCTACGCGCTGCTGCTGTCCGCCGGATAATTGATGCGGGTAATAATTTAACCGGTCCGACAGGCCAACCCGTTCCAGTTGGGTCTCCGCAATCGCCTTCGCCTCCGCCGGGCTCTTGCCCTGAACGACCGTCAGCGCCTCCATGACATTCTCCAAAGCTGTCCGGTGCCGAAACAGATTATAGGACTGGAATACCATCGCCGTATTCCGGCAGAGGGCCAGGATATCCTTCTTATCCGCCTTTTTTGTGTCCACACGTATATCATCCAGCGTAATAATTCCCGAATCCGCAGGCTCCAGAAAGTTAATTGTCCGCAGGAACGTGGATTTGCCGCTTCCGCTGGCTCCGATGATGGAAACAACCTCGCCCGTATTCACGGTCAGGTCCACACCCTGAAGCACATGATTTCTGCCAAAAGACTTCTCAATACCTTCAAGACTTATCATCGTCTTCCACCTTCCTTTCAAGAATATTAAATTTCTTTTCCAGCTTGTGTACGGCAAACTCAATAAGAATACACAATACCCAATATAACAGCGCCAGACCTATATAAGATTCAAAAAACCGCATATTTCTTCCGGCAATGACCTTCGTCCGTCCCGTCATTTCCATAACGCCGATGGTAAATGCCAGAGACGTCGATTTAACAAGGCTAATCAGACTGTTTCCGAGATTCGGAATCGCAACAATCATTGCCTGCGGTAAAATTACCCGGCGCATCGTCTGTCCGCCCGTCATACCGATGGAATGGGCCGCCTCGATATCCTTTTTGTCAACCGAAAGAATGGCCGCGCGGATAGACTCGGCCATATAAGCCGCCTCATTAAAAGAAAAAGCTACAAAAACAAATGCCATACTCGGTATTTTATTTATACTGAAAGACGTGCCGAATTCATAATTCAATATATTCAGCACCATCGGAATACCATAATAAGACAAGAAAATCTGAACCAGCAGCGGTGTACCGCGTATAAAAGAAATATAAAGCGTTGCCAACTGGGACAGTACCGCCCACTTTTTAATACGGAAAAGTGCAAGCAAAAACCCCAAAATTATACCAATCACCGCTGCGACAACAGCAATCTCCAGCGTTACCGGAATTGACGGAATCAATTCTTTGATTGCGCTGCCTATGGCAGAGGGTTTAAAAATATTTTCCACAATACGTCACCTATCCTAAAAAAATCCCTGCTGAAGCTTCACATCGTTTCAACAGGGATGGGTTGTCAAATATCAAGGGTTTTAATCCTGAGGAACATAATCTTCGCCGAAGTATTTCACACTCAGTTCGGAAAGTGTGCCGTCGGCTTTAATCTCTTCCAATGCTTCATCAAATTCTGCCTGCAAATCGGTTTCATCTTTGCTATATAAAATCCATGCTTCCGGAATTTCAATTTCATCTGCATTCGGTATTTCGTAAACATTGTATTCATAACCATATTCTTCCGTTACGTTAGTAACATAGGTCAGGTTATAAATGCAGGCATCATAACGTCCATTATAAAGGTCAACCAATGCTTCACTGGCGTCCGCATCCGTATACTGGATATCAATCGGATTATCCGGATTTAATTCATTATAGCTTTCCATAAACAACGCATTCGCGCGTCCGGAGCCGCCAGGAACCTTTTTGCCGCCAAGGTCTTCAATGGCCTGAATATCCGTATTATCTTTCGCCGTAATCAATACGATTTTATTCTTGAAATATGGTTTTGTACTGAAAAGATATTTTTCTTCTCTTTCCGGTTTCTTGGAAATATTTCCAATAATCAAATTGTAACGTCCGGAATCAAGACCGGCAAACAAAGATTCGAACTCTGTAATTTCGTATTCCAGAGTATAGCCCAGGCGTTCAGCCATTTCATTCAGCATATCAATCTCATACCCCGTCAGATTGCCGTCTTCATCAACATAATTGTACGGTATCGGAGTGCCGGCCACGGCAACAACTAATGTTTTGTCCTCCGAAGCTTCTCCGGCCGTCGTTTCCTCTGCGCTGCTCTCAGCGGTTTCAGCCGTTGTCGAACTTTTTGCATCGTTACCCCCGCAGGCCGTCAGCGCCATCACTGTTGTCACAGCCAAAAGGCAGGCAGCCGCTTTTTTCATTATTTTTTTCATTTTTCCCCGTTTCCTCTCTTTCGTTCATAAACTGTGCATATATTATACGCTTTTACACCACAATTTGTCAACGCCACACCGCTTCAACGCAGCAAAATTGCGACAAAAATAGTGATGCTTGTATTATAACATACTTTTCCTACTTGTCAACTAGGATTAATATTCAAAAAAAGTCTCCGGGATATTATCTCCCGGAGACCCATGCCATGTCATCTCAATTTTTCATCCGTTATGCAATCGGATTAAATCCTGAAATAATCAAACCGCCAAGAATCAGGATTGTCAATGCTGCGTAAATCAAGCAAGGAACTACGTTGGAACGCATCAGACGGCCTTCAGCGCCGATTGTACCACAGGTTGCACATGCAGAAACGATATTGTTTACACATACCATGTTACCCATAGCGCCACCCATAACCTGCATAGCCAGAA
>CABUAW010000095.1 GCA_902489645.1 uncultured Lachnospiraceae bacterium
GCGCAATTCACGGCTGTATTGCCTGTGGTCAATGCGGTGGGAACAGCAACCATTGTGTCTTTGATGATACGGTCAATGAGGCCCTTGTAAAAATGCAGGCGTCGGACGGATTGATTGTCGGTTCTCCTGTTTATTATGCGTCTTTGAACGGAGCTTTAAGCGCTTTTATGGACCGGATGTTTTATGCCGGAGCCTGTTTTCATCACAAACCGGCGGCGGCTGTGACTTCGGCCCGTCGGGCCGGAACAACGGCGACCCTGGATATTATTCAGAAATATTTTACAATCAGTCAGATGCCGGTAGTCTCCTCCCAGTATTGGAATATGGTTCACGGTTCCTGTCCGGAGGATGTTGAAAAGGATTTGGAAGGACTTCAAACGATGCGGACGCTTGGCCAAAACATGGCGTGGATGTTAAAGTGTATAGAGGCTGGCAAGAAAGCCGGTATTGGTATTCCGGAGACAGAGCCAAAGATAAAAACAAACTTTATCCTTTGACAGCCCCATTGGATTGTAGTATTATAAAAACAGTATAATCTTTCTTCGGAAATGAGAAATTCTCTACTGGCGGTAAAGTCCGCGAGCGAAAGCTAATCCGGTGAGACTCCGGAGCCAACAGACAGTCTGGACGGGAGAAGAAGATATATCATTATTACTGGGTATAATCTTCTGTTTCTTCAAGGCCGGACCGGATAAAGGAATAGATATTGCACCCAGTATCGGACCATTTTGAAGGTTCCTTTACTGGGTGTTTTTCTATTGCGGCTGACTGAGAGATTATATCCCTGAATAGCGTTGGATTAAAAATGAAGGGAGTGTCTTTATGGAGCAGGTAAAAGAAAATAAAAATCCTTTGGAGACAGAGCCAATCCGCCGGTTGATTTTCAAATATTCGGTGCCGACGGCTCTGACATTGATGGTTAATTATCTGTATAATATTGTGGACCAGATGTTTGTAGGACAGGGCGTCGGAATTACCGGAATGGCGGCGACGAATGTGGCCTTTCCTCTGACGATTATTGCCACAGCACTGGGTTTGTTAATCGGAGATGGCGGCGCGGCAAATATCAGCCTTTGTCTGGGACGAAAAGAGCAGGAGACCGCAGATAAAATTGCTGGCCATGCAGTGACGCTGCTTGTACTTTGCGGTGTGGCCTTATGGCTTGTCTGCAGCCTTTTTGCTCCGGGCATTGTTCAGCTTTTTGGGGCGACGGAAACAGCCTTTCAGGATTCCCTGATGTATACGCGGACCATTGCCTGGGGACTGCCGTTTTTAATGTTGTGTACATCGCTCACTGCGATTATTCGGGCGGATGGAAATCCGCAGTACACGATGAAATGTATGATGGCCGGTGCGGTTATTAATATTGTTCTGGACTGGCTATTTATTTTCCCGTGCCATATGGGCGTGTTTGGAGCCGGATTGGCCACAGTCATCGGACAGATTGTTTCGGGAAGTCTCTGCTTTGCTTATCTTAGAAAATTAAAAACAGTACATATCCGTAAAAATGCGTTGAAGCCGACCGGATTTTTGGTGGGGAAGATACTGGCCCTGGGCTTTCCGAGTCTGATTACCCAGATTATGACGGCCGTCGTACAGATTATTATGAATAATCTGATGACGCTTTATGGAGCGCAGAGTGTTTATGGCAGTGATATTGCCTTATCCGTTTATGGAATGATGATGAAGGTTTACCAGATTGCCCATGCCATGTTTGTGGGTGTTTCTTCGGCTACTCAGCCAATTAATGGCTATAATTTCGGAGCAAAGCATTATGACAGGGTACGCAAAACCTATAAGACGGCGGCGGCCATTGCGCTTATTATTTCAGCCCTGTGGTTTATAGTGTATCAGGTATTTCCGGGGCAGATTGCCGGCCTTTTTGTATCGGGGAATCCTTTGTATACGGAATGTGCGGCCCATTGTTTCCGAATTTATATGCTGGCCTTCTTCCTTTATGGGCTTCATATGACGACGGCCTCTTTTTTCCAGGGTATCGGAAAACCATCACGGGCGTTGATGATTTCGCTGGTGCGTCAGGCCGTGCTTATGATTCCGCTGTCCCTTATCCTATCCGGAAGGTTCGGTCTGGACGGTGCGCTGATGGCGGCGCCGATTACGGATACATTAGTTTTTATTCTTGCACTGACTTTAGCGGTTCTTGAATTCCGTCAGTGGAAAAAGTAAGGAAATAGTTGACTGAATCCACTAATTAATATATAATTGAGAGCATAAACAGAATTTTTATGCAAAGAAGGATAGGTGGATGGAAGAGAAAATTGATTTAATTACAGAAATACGGGGATTTAATCGGTTTTATACGAATATTCTGGGATTACTGGACCAGCATATCCTGGATTCGGGCTTTTCGCTGACGGAAGCAAGAGTTTTGTTTGAAATCAGTAAGACCGAGCATTGTACCGCGAATCAGCTTTGTTCTGCTTTAAAGGTTGACCGGAGTTATATGAGCCGTATGGTGACTAAATTCGAGAAAAACGGTCTGCTTACAAGACATCAGAGCCTGGCGGATAACCGGAATATGGAAATTCGTCTGACAGAAAAGGGAATGACGGTTTTTCATGAGTTAAATAATCGTTCCAATAAGCAGATTGAAGAGCTTCTCACAAAATTGGATGATGAACAGCAGAAAAAAGTATGGGAAGCCATGCGGACGATAAAGAAGTATTTGACAATAGCAACTTCGGATATGAATGTTCGTCCCTATAGAGAGGCGGATGTGGAATATGTCATTGACAGGCAGTTATCCCTGTATGCGTCTGAACGTCATTTCACATCGGAGATATGGAAAAAATATCTTGTCGAGGGTGTGATGGCGCTGATAGAAAAATTTGACCCTCAAAAGGACTGCATGTACATCCTGGAATTTAACGGAAATCCTTCCGGCTGTGTGGCTATCACCCATACCCTGGACGATACGGCCCAGTTCCGCTATTTCTTTCTGGAACCGGAATTGCGCGGTCTTGGGGCCGGTCGTAAATTGATGGATATGGCTCTGAATTTTTGCCGTGAAAAACATTATAAGCACGTTTTTCTGTGGACCGTCAGCGCCCAGGAAACAGCGAGAATATTGTATAAAAGCGCCGGATTTGAACGGACCCAGACAAATAAAAATGAAGATTGGGGCGTTCCGGTGGTTGAAGAAAAATGGGAATTAGAGCTTTGAGTTGTTAAAAAAGGTTAAACGGATGATATCCGGCAGATGAATAAAGCGGCGATATTCCGGGAAAAGTGTTTGATGGGCTTTTCCGAGGAATATCGCCGATAGTTTTTAATAGCCCAGCGATTCACCGACAAGAATTATTTTAATTCTGCCGGCCGGCGTACTTCGGCGGGTAACGACAAATTGATTACAGATACAATCCGGACTCATACAGTTGCAGCAGCGGCCAACCTGAGTGCATGGAGTGTTTTTGTCCAGACGGATGGTATTCATCGGAGCTGCCGTATTGCGGGCGCGGGCGATGGCGGCCTCCACGTTGTCGGCGACTTTATTCATGCCGGCAATGATAATGACATTGGACGGTCCGAAAATAAGAGAGGCTACCCGGTTTCCGTTACCGTCGATATTCACCAGCTCTCCGTCCATCGTCAGGGCGTTGGTACTCATGAAATAGTAGTCGCAGACAGCGACTTTGCCGAAAAACTCCTTTTTTTCCTCATCCGTCTTTGGAACTGTACGGTCCAGGACAACACAATCGGCAGCCTTTAAGGCTGGAATCAAACCGATTTCATTAATGGACATGGAACCGCCCCAGGATACGCTGGAACCGGGAGTTACAAAACGCAGAGCCATTTTCAGAGCTTCCTCTCCGTTGTCTACATAGTAAGCCTCCATGCCGCGCTTATCCAAATTTTTAATCAGAGTTTCTGCAGCCGTTTCGTAAAATTTTTTCTTTGGGGTCATTAAATCACACTCCGTTCTATTTTTTGATAATAGTATATCACCTTTCGGTCCGGGGGTACAATAAAAAGTGAGACTTTCGTGCTTTGAAAAATCATGGTATACTGTGAACAGTTAGCGATGCCTGAGTACATCGCAGGGGATTTTCGAACTTATTTGTAAGGAGAATTTATGTCAAAATCATTATATATTGCTGAGAAGCCGAGTGTGGCCAGGGAGTTTGCCAAAGCGCTGAATATCAAAGGCAAAAGCTACGACGGCTATATGGAATCCGGGGATTCGGTGGTTACCTGGTGTGTCGGACATCTTGTGACGATGAGCTATCCGGAAGCCTATGACCCGGCGCTGCGCCGGTGGTCTTTGGATACGCTGCCTTTTATTCCGAAGGAATTTAAATACGAGGTCATAGACTCGGTGAAAAAACAATTTGATATTGTCAGTCATCTGTTAAACCGGCCGGATGTGGAAACTATTTATGTTTGTACCGACTCGGGACGTGAAGGTGAATACATATATCGTTTAGTAGATGAAATGGCGGATGTGAAAGGAAAAAAGAAAAAGAGGGTCTGGATTGATTCACAGACTGAGGAGGAAATTTTAAGAGGGATTCGTGAGGCAAAGGACATTTCGGCCTATGATAATCTGGCGGCCTCAGCCTATTTGCGGGCAAAAGAGGATTATCTGATGGGAATTAATTTTTCCAGGCTGCTTACGTTAAAATACGGACCCTCAATCTCCAGTTTTATGAAAACGAAACGGACGGTACTTTCCGTGGGACGGGTCATGACCTGTGTTCTCGGAATGGTTGTCCGCAGAGAACGGGAGATTCGGGCTTTTGTGAAAACGCCCTTTTACCGGGTACTGACCAGGCTGGAGGTTCAGGGCCGGGAAATTGAAGCGGAATGGCGGGCCGTGGAAGGTTCCAGATATTTTGGTACGCCGGCGCTTTATAAGGAAAATGGTTTTAAAAAAGAGGAAGATGCGAAGGCATTGATTGCCATGCTTACGGCGAAGCCGCCGCAGGCCATGGTTATTGAAGAACTGTCAAAGAAAAAAGAAAAGAAGAATCCACCCCTGCTGTTTAATCTGGCGGAGCTTCAAAATGAATGTTCCCGACTTTTTAAACTGAGTCCGGACGAGACGCTGAAGGTGGTGCAGGAGCTTTACGAAAAGAAGCTGGTGACCTATCCGAGAACGGATGCCCGTGTCCTCTCGACAGCGGTGGCTAAGGAAATATACAAAAATATAAGTGGGCTTCGCAATTTTGCCCCAGTCTCCGATTTTGCTGCGGAGGTTTTGGAAATGGGGAGCTATAAAGGTATTGCAAAGACCCGGTATGTCAATGATAAGCAGATTACAGACCACTATGCGATTGTGCCGACGGGACAGGGCCTTGGCGCTTTAAAGTCTGTCAGCCGTACCGGATTCAGCGTCTATACGGTGATTGCCAGACGGTTTTTGAGCATTTTTTATCCGGCCGCCGAATATCAGAAGATTCAGTTGGTTGTGAGTAAAGATAAGGAACGGTTTTTTGCAAGTTTTAAAGTGCTTCTCTCGGAGGGCTATCTTAAAGTGGCCGGAAAGCCAGCCGAAAAGACGCCGGATAAAACCGGAGCAAATGAAGAAAATGAGAAAATCGATTCGGCTTTTCTGACGCTTTTAAAAACATTGAAAAAAGGCATTTCTCTTCCGATAAAAGAATTATATATTAAAGAGGGCGAAACAACGCCGCCGAAGCGTTATAATTCGGGAAGCATGATTCTTGCTATGGAAAATGCCGGACAGCTTATTGAAGATGAGGAGCTTCGGGCCATGATTAAGGGCTGCGGCATTGGCACAAGCGCAACCCGGGCCGAGATTTTAAAAAAACTGGTAACTATCAAATATCTGGCGCTGAACAAAAAAACCCAGATAATTACCCCGACAAAGCTTGGCGAGATGGTTTATGATGTGGTAGACAACTCTCTGCGTTCTTTATTGAACCCGGAGTTGACGGCCAGTTGGGAAAAGGGGCTGAATTATGTGGCGGAAGGAACGATTACACCGGAGGAATACATGGAGAAGCTGGACCGCTTTGTATC
>CABUAW010000096.1 GCA_902489645.1 uncultured Lachnospiraceae bacterium
GCCGGAGAACTGGAAGCACGGCTTCGGGGCCGGGGAACAGAGACGGAGGACGTCATTATGTCCCGGTTGGCGCGAGCGGCCGAAGAAGTGAACTACATGGATAAATATGATTATATTGTTCTCAATGAAAATGGAAAGGTGGCGGAGTGCGCCGAAAATATCCATCACATTATAGAGAGTGAAAAAAAGAAGGCCATTTATGGCAAAAAATTGATTGCAAGCCTCAGTGAGGGCCTTGCCGCATATAAGAAGGGAGAATGATTTATGTTACATCCATCATATTCAGATTTAATAGAAGTTGTAAACAGTGGCGTGGAAGAGGGGGAAGCTCCGGTTGTTCAGAGCCGGTATTCCATCGTTATTGCCACGGCCAAACGGGCCAGACAGCTTATTTCCGGTGCGGAAGCCCTGGTGGAGGATGCGGAGGGCAAGAAGCCTTTGTCGATTGCCGTTGAAGAATTATATTCCGGAGAGGTAAAAATTCTCGGAGAGGATGAAGAAGCCGCCGCAGATATGCTGGAGCTGTCCGAGGACGGTGAAGCGGCGGAGGAAACTTTCGGGGAGAATGAGGAATTACCCGAAGATTTGGCAGAGCCAATGACCAGTGAAGCTAGTGAAAATGAGGAAGAGACAGAAGCATAAATTAAGTATTGTTATATGATGAAAAATTCATTATAATTTAGTTGTACTGCAGAAAATAGAGATATGGGGAATTTTGTATGGAAGACAGTAAGTTGTTGTTTACAAAAAAACTGGAAGAACTGGTTGTAAATGCCAAAAAGAAGAAAAACGTTCTTGAGTATCAGGAAGTAATCGATGCATTTAGCAACATGGCCCTGGATGCGGAGCAGAGTGAGCGGATTTTTGACTATCTGGAAAACAAAGGAATTGATGTACTCAGAGTCAGCAACGATGACAATGACGCGGAATTTCTTTTAGATGATGACGACGATGTCCGTGTGGACGACACGGACCTGTCTGTGCCGGACGGTATCAATATCGAGGACCCGGTGCGTCAGTATTTAAAAGAAATCGGTAATATTCAGTTGTTGTCTGCGGAAGAAGAAGCGGAACTGGCAAAGCGGATGGGTGAAGGCGATGAGGAAGCTAAGAAACATTTGACAGAGGCCAATCTGCGTCTGGTGGTCAGCATTGCCAAACGGTATGTGGGCCGCGGCATGAGCTTCCTGGATTTGATTCAGGAAGGAAATATCGGATTGATGAAGGCCGTTGATAAGTTCGATTATACGAAGGGCTATAAGTTCAGCACCTATGCGACCTGGTGGATTCGTCAGGCAATTACAAGAGGATTGGCCGATTATTCCAGAACCATTCGTATTCCGGTACATATGGTTGAGACGATAAATAAAACCATTCGGGTATCTCGTAAATTACTGGCAGAGTATGGCCGGGAACCAACGTCCGAAGAGATTGCCAGGGTTATGGGCGTGCCGGTGGAGAAAGTAGACGATATTTTAAAAATTTCGAAAGAACCGGTGTCTATGGATACGCCGATTGGTGAGGAAGAGGACAGCCATTTAGGTGATTTTATTGAAGATAAATCCACGCTCCAGCCGGAACAGCATGCAGCGGATGAGATGCTAAAGGAGGAATTGGAGGTGGCGCTCCAGTCGCTGACTGAGCGGGAACAGAAGGTTATCCGTCTGAGATTTGGTCTTGAGGACGGAAAGGCCAGAACTCTGGAGGAAGTTGGTCAGGAGTTTTCCGTGACCCGCGAGCGTATCCGTCAGATTGAGGCGAAGGCGCTCAGAAAACTTCGTCATCCTCAGAGAAGTAAGAAATTAAAGGATTTTCTTGCATAATATTATACAGAACTGTAGGATACCGGAGATGCCTGCTTGTTTTTTGCGGGACCATCTGCGGTATTCTTGATGTAAGTGAACTGGAGGTATTGGGTGAGGTACGCAGATATAATCGTAGATATATCTCTGGAAGCGCTGGATAAAATATTCCAATATATCGTACCGGAAGAGATTGCGCCGGATATTCGCGTGGGAAGCCAGGTGACGGTGCCCTTTGGAAAAGGCAACCGTATGGTCCGGGGGTACGTCGTCGGCCTTTCGGATGCGGCGGAATATGCGCCGGAGAAGCTGAAGGAGATACAGGAAATAAAAAAAGGTTCTATGGTTGTGGAATCTCAGATGATTTGTCTGGCGGACTGGATGAGCCGGACATATGGCTGTACCCGGGCCCAGTCACTGAAAACCGTGCTGAATGTGAAGCGCCGCGTCCGGGGCGGTACAAAAAAGGTATACCGGCTGAGCGTATCCCGGGAGGATGCGGAAAAAGAAATGATGCGGCTGGCGGCTTTGCCGAGATTTGCCTCGAGAGCCGCATTGCTGGCCATGATGCTGGAGGATAAAGCCGGACGGGGCATAACGGAGACGGAGATGAAAAAGAAAGTGCCGTCGCCGGAAAATGCGCTGAGAACGCTGATGAAGCATGGCTGGGTTGAGGCTTCGGAAACTTCGGATTACCGGATTCCCTATGCGCAGGTCAGCGACGGCAAACAGGTTGTGTTAAACCGGGAACAGAGGCAGGCTGTGGCGGCGATTCTTGACGATGAACGGCCGGTCCATCTTCTGTACGGCGTCACGGGAAGCGGCAAGACGGAAGTTTATATGCAGTTGATTGAGCGGATGCTGGCTTCGAGACGTCAGGTGATTGTTTTGATTCCGGAAATATCTCTGACCTATCAGAATATTGCCCGGTTTCGACAGCGGTTTGGCCGCCGGGTTTCCGTGATGAATTCAAAGATGTCCGACGGTGAACGCTATGACCAGTATATCCGGGCAAAAAATGGGGAAATTGATATTATGATTGGTCCCCGCTCCGCATTGTTTGCCCCTTTCCCGAATCTGGGACTTATTGTCATTGACGAGGAACAGGACGGCGCTTACAAAAGCGATACGACGCCGAAATATCATGCGGTGGACGTGGCCGTTTACCGGATGAAGCTGTGCGGCGGCAAGGTCGTTCTCGGCTCGGCGACGCCGTCGGTGGTGAGCTATGACCGGGCCGTTCAGGGAATTTACGGACTTCATCGTCTGGAAAGACGGGTATCCAAAGGTGTGCTGGCCCGGACAGAGGTCGTTGATTTGCGGGAAGAACTCCGGCAGAAAAATTATTCGATTTTCAGTCGGAGACTACAGCAAGAGATAGAGAAACGTCTGGAAAGACGGGAGCAGGTACTCCTGTTTTTAAACCGGAGGGGCTATGCGGGCTTTATTTCCTGCCGAAGCTGCGGACACGTTATCCGGTGTCCGCACTGTGATATTTCCATGACGCTTCATAAAAGTGAGGGAAATATTTTAAAATGCCATTATTGCGGAATGACGCTGCCGATGCCAAAGAATTGTCCGAAGTGCGGCTCCCGGTATATCGGGGCCTTCGGCATGGGGACGCAGAAAGTGGTGGAAATGCTTGGCACCCGTTTTCCGCAGGCGCGGATACTCCGGGCGGACCGGGATTCGATGCGCCGGAAAAACAGCCATGTGGAAGTATTTCAGGCATTTGCAAAAGGCGAAGCGGATATTTTGGTCGGTACCCAGATGATTGTCAAGGGCCACGACTTTCCGAATGTGACCCTGGTCGGTATTTTGGCTGCGGATTTATCCATGTTTTCCGGGGATTATCTGGCGGGAGAGCGGACGTTTCAGTTATTGACCCAGGCGGCCGGCCGGGCCGGACGTGGTGAAAAGCCGGGGCTGGCGGTCATTCAGACGTATCAGCCGGAAAACTATGCGGTTGTCTGTGCAGCCGCCCAGGATTATGAGGCGTTTTATAATCAGGAGATATTATACCGGAAGTTGATGCATTATCCGCCGGCCGGACATATGATGGCGGTGGTGGTTGAACACGCGGATGAGATGACGGCCAGGGAAGGCGCCGTCCTTCTTTCGGCGGCGATGGAGGGAGCAGGCGTGCAGGTATTGCCGCCGTCCGACGGGTTCAGGGCAAAGGAGAAAGACCATTACCGTAAGGTAATTTATATAAAAAGCAATGAGATAAAAGGATTGATGGAATGTCGGAGCAAGGCCCAGGACATGGTTCGAAACGACGGGTTGTTTCGAAAGATGAATGTCCAGTTCGACATTCATCCGATAAATTTGTATTGAGATGGAGGAAATTTTATGGCGCTCAGAAAAATGAGATATGAGGGTGACCCCATATTAAATAAAGTTGCAAAAGAAGTGAAGGAACTGACACCGCGGACAAAGGAACTGATTGATGATATGCTGGAAACAATGTATCATGAAAACGGCGTTGGTCTGGCCGCGCCGCAGGTGGGAATTTTAAAACGCATTTGCGTTATTGATGTGGGCGAAGGCCCTTATGTATTTATTAATCCGGAGATTATCGAATCCGGCGGTTCACAGACCGGGGAGGAAGGCTGCCTGAGCGTGCCGGGAAAATCCGGTGTTGTTACCCGACCGAATTATGTTAAAGCTCGGGCACTGGACCGGGATATGAATCCTTTTGAGGTGGAAGGCACGGAGCTTTTTGCGAGGGCCATGTGTCATGAATTTGACCATCTGGACGGTCATCTCTACGTTGAAAAGGTGGAAGGGAAACTGAAGGATGTTGTCTACGAAGAGGGTGAATAAATATGAGAGTTGTTTTTATGGGAACGCCGGATTTTTCCGTGCCGACTCTGGAAAAAATTATAGAAGCCGGACATGAGGTCATCGGTGTGGTGACCCAGCCGGATAAGGCGAAGGGCCGGGGCAAGAAGGTGCTTTACCCTCCGGTGAAGGAAAAGGCGCTGGAACACGGTTTGACCGTATATCAGCCACGGCGGGCCAGGGAACCGGAATTTATTGAGCAGATGCGGATGCTGAATCCGGACGTGATGGTCGTTGTGGCCTTCGGCCAGATTTTGCCGAAGGATTTGCTGGATATTCCCCAATATGGCTGTGTGAATGTCCACGCTTCGCTGCTTCCGAAATACCGGGGAGCGGCTCCAATTCAGTGGGCGGTTATCCGGGGCGAAGCCGTCAGCGGCGTGACGACCATGCAGATGGATGTGGGGCTGGATACGGGCGATATGCTCTTAAAAGCGGAAGTCCCTCTCTCTGAGGATGAGACCGGCGGCAGTCTCCACGATAAATTAAGCGCCGTCGGCGGCGATTTGCTTATTGAAACGTTAAAAGGGCTTGAAGCGGGGACAATCCGGCCGGAAAAGCAGGATGACAGTCAGGCCGGGGAGTATGCCCGGATGCTCGACAAGTCTCTTGGGAAAATCGACTTTTCCATGCCGTCCATAGAAATTGAACGGCTTATCCGGGGGTTAAATCCGTGGCCGAGCGCTTATACATCATATAAAGGCAAGACGATGAAACTCTGGAAAGCGAAGGTTTTGAACCGGACGGAGCCGGAGGGCCTGGCATCGGCCATTGACGGCGCGGCTTTGGAGGCTGCGGTGCCGGGCCGTATTTTATCGGTAGATAAAAAGGGCTTTACCGTCCAAACCGGCGACGGGGCTCTTCAGATATTGGAACTTCAGATGGAAGGTAAGAAACGGATGGACGCGGGAGCCTTCCTTCGGGGATGTCAGATGACAGCAGGAGAAATACTGGGACAGGAGTGATTTCTATGTATGGATACGGTATGTATTATCCCGGGTTTTATTTGGACCCGACCTATATTCTGATTATTATTGGCGCGCTGCTTTCTATGTGGGCTTCGGCCCGGGTAAAGTCTACCTTTGCGAGATATGACCGGGTACGGAATATCCGGGGGATTACCGGCGTTCAGGCGGCGGAGATGATTCTTCATCAGGCGGGTATCTATAATGTCAGTGTCCAGAGAATCCAGGGGAACCTGACGGACCACTATGACCCGGCGGCCAAGGTGCTGCGGCTTTCCGA
>CABUAW010000097.1 GCA_902489645.1 uncultured Lachnospiraceae bacterium
CTCGGAAGTAACCAAAGATTTACCGACGCCGCCCTTGCCACTGACAACGCCAATCACATGCCCGATATGGCTTTTTGCATTGGCCGGAACATGAAAATCCTCTGCCTTTCTTGATGAACATCCTTCCACATTGCAGGAACTGCAGCTGGATTCATTACATGATTCGCTCATTGATTTCACTCCTTTAAATTTCGTATCATTCATTATACTACGCGGCCTCTGAGTAAGTCAAGGAGTCCCCTTCTTTCTTTGAAGCCGGCATTAATTTTTTCAAAATCTCCCCGTTGAATCTGGTTTTTAGGAAAATTTTTTCGCCATTCCTCCACCAGAAAATCGGCCAGCTGGTCGGTAGACTTCGTTTGAAATCTGGCAATGGCCGGCACCACAAAAAGAGCGGTAAAGGCGCTGTCCTCCATCATCTGCATTTCTCTTTTTGATTTTTTGGAAATTCCGTTAATTTTTTCCATTTCATGGGCCATAATCTTCAAGGCCACTTCCCGCGCATAGGCCTCCGGTTCTCCCTGCATTTCATAGAGAGCGTCATAGGCTCTCAATCCCTGGCAATAAATATCATAGAAGGCTAAAAATTCTTTTTCATAATTCTTTTTATTAAATATCGTCTTAATATTCCTGTCATTATCTACAATATGAATCAGGCCAAAGTTCACTATCTTCTCTTTTTCTTCTCTTCCCTGCATAAAATTCTCCCCATAATAACATAAAACCCCTGGAAGAAGAACTCTTCCAAGGGTCTATATATCCTGTCAATTTCAACGATGCACTTTATTTTGCATAATCAGTTACTCGTGATTCACGAATAACATTTACTTTAATCTGTCCCGGATATTCCAATTCATCCTCAATCCTCTTGGAAATATCTCTGGCCAGTAATATCATGTCATCATCGTTAATCTGTTCTGGAACTACCATGATACGAATCTCTCGTCCTGCCTGTATAGCAAAAGATTTATCAACGCCTTTAAAGTCATTGGCGATATCTTCTAATTGTTTTAATCTGTTAGTATAAGTTTCTAAGGTTTCTCTACGAGCTCCTGGTCTTGCAGCAGAAATAGTATCTGCGGCCTGTACAATACATGCAATCAGTGTTTCTGGTTCTACGTCGCCGTGATGGGATTCCACAGCATTGATAACAATGGCGGATTCTTTATATTTACGGCACAAATCCACACCGATGGAAATATGGGAACCTTCCATCTCGTGGTCTACGGATTTACCAATATCATGCAACAGTCCGGCTCTCTTAGCCATCCTTACATCAGCGCCCAGTTCGCCAGCCAGCAAACCGGATAAATGAGCTACTTCAATAGAGTGCTTCAAAGCATTCTGTCCATAGCTTGTACGATACTTCATCTTACCAAGCAAACGCACCAATTCCGGATGGATACCGTGTACCCCAACTTCCAGAGTTGCTGCTTCCCCCTCTTCACGAATCATGGTTTCAACCTCTTTCTGAGCCTTTTCAACCATCTCTTCGATTCGTGCCGGATGAATACGTCCGTCAACAATCAGTTTTTCCAGAGCAATCCGGGCCACTTCACGGCGAATCGGGTCAAAACTGGACAAAATGACTGCTTCCGGTGTGTCATCGATGATTAAATCAATGCCGGTCATCGTCTCCAGAGTACGGATATTCCGTCCCTCACGTCCAATGATACGTCCTTTCATTTCATCATTTGGCAGCGGTACAACAGAAATCGTTGTCTCTGCCACATGGTCGGCCGCACATTTCTGAATGGCTGTCACCACGTATTCCTTTGCTTTTTTATTCGCTTCTTCCTTTGCCTTGTTTTCAAGGTCTTTAACTAACATTGCGGTTTCATGCTTAACGTCATCTTCAACCGTTCTTAAAAGATATTCCTTTGCTTGTTCGGAGGTTAAACCTGAGATTCTTTCGAGTTCCTGTACTCTTTTCTGGCTGAGTTCGTTTACTTCTGCCAACTGCTTGTTCAATCTGTCCTTGCGTGATGCCAACTGGTTTTCTTTCTTTTCAAGAGAATCCGCCTTACGGTCCACAGCTTCTTCTTTGGAAAGTACACGTTTTTCATACTTCTGCAATTCGCTTCTGCGTTCCTTACTTTCTTTTTCAAGCTCATTTTTATTCTTTAAAGCTTCTTCCTTGACTTCAAGAAGGCCTTCACGTTTTTTCGCTTCAGCGGTTTTCATGGCTTCGTCGATAATCTCACGAGCCTTTTCCTCTGCTGAACCAATCTTGGATTCTACGACTTTTTTTCTATAAGAAATCGCCACATTCCAAACGATAAGGGCAGTTACTAAAACAGCTACAACAATAACTATAACTGCAGTAATTAACGGCACAGGAGCACCTCCTTATTTAGTTTTAATTGTATATAAATACAACACTTAAATTCTATACTTTTTTTATAATTATGTCAAGTAGAATTCATGATTGTACCGACATATTGACTAAATATTTGTAAAAAAATTGTCTCATATGCCCAATTCTCTATAAACTGACAGAATATCCCCGCCTTTAAAGCCATGACGTGCCAGATACCGCATCATCCGCTCTTTTTCTTTAGCTTCGGGCGCCGGATGTTCACCCCACCGCTTCCGAATCAAATGACGAATCGCCGTCTTGTCCTCCGGCAGCTTCACACCATCCTCCGACTCGGATAGGTCATGCAAATTTATGCCTTTCGCGGCCAGCTCATATTCCAGTTCTCTCCGGCTCTTTGATGTTCCTCTATATTCAATATAATTTCGTGCAAAACGCCCATCGTCTATATAATGA
This sequence comes from uncultured Lachnospiraceae bacterium, assembly GCA_902489645.1. Lineage (GTDB taxonomy): Bacteria > Bacillota > Clostridia > Lachnospirales > Lachnospiraceae > Frisingicoccus. Next base: position 2,774 of record CABUAW010000097.1, read on the forward strand.
TATCCTTCCGCATACTGAATCGCCGGCCTGATGACCCCGTCGGGATAACCGTCCACACGTAATCTCTGAATCAGTTCTCCACGGCTTCGGTCCCGGACTTTAAGCAAATTCAACACCCGCATTTTCGCCTTTGGAAGCATGTATTCTCTATACAGCTTCGCAAGAAGCTGTTCGTCGATTTCTTCGCCGGCTTTTGCTCCAAAAGAATTCCAATCTCTTTCAGAGATAATAAAACGGTCGCCGTCAGCCAGCGTTATCTTTACTTTATCTCTGCCTTTTTTCTCGATGTATGATATAAGCATATAAATTCTCCTGAATTATCAAAACCCTGTCAATTTTGCTTTTTGACAATTGACAGGGTTTTATCTGAACTATCATGTAAAATTTCTGTAGTTATTCTGCTGTTCCGGTTACGACTGCCTCCGTATCCGGCAAATCTGCGCTCGGTACGTCTTCTGCCTTTGTAACTTCTCCGGCTGTTTCAGCGGCGCCGCCAAGTCCGTAATGCGCCCGAACCTTCTGTGCAACTTCTTCCATAATCTCAGGATTATCTCTCAAATATGCCTTGGCATTCTCACGGCCCTGTCCAATCTTACTTCCATTATAGGAATACCATGCGCCGCTCTTGACAATAATATCCACGTTGGCCGCCAGGTCCAGAATATCTCCTTCTCTGGAAATGCCCTTTCCGAACATAATATCAAACTCCGCCTCTCTGAATGGCGGGGCGATTTTATTCTTAACAACCTTAACACGGGTACGGTTACCGATAACTTCACCGTTCATCTTCAGGGATTCAATACGGCGGATATCCATACGAACCGATGAATAAAACTTCAAGGCCCGCCCGCCGGTCGTTGTCTCCGGGCTTCCGAACAAAACTCCGACCTTTTCACGAAGCTGATTAATGAAGATAACGACACAGTTGGATTTGCTGATGACTGCGGTCAGTTTTCGAAGGGCCTGGGACATTAAACGGGCTTGAAGTCCTACATGGGCGTCGCCCATCTCTCCGTCAATCTCAGCCTTCGGCACAAGGGCTGCAACCGAGTCAATGACAACGATATCAATAGCGCCGGAACGGACCATAGTCTCCGCAATCTCAAGGGCCTGTTCGCCGTTATCCGGCTGAGAAATATATAAATTATCAATATCCACACCGATATTGCGTGCATACGCAGGGTCCAGCGCATGCTCCGCATCAATAAACCCGGCAATACCGCCAAGCTTCTGTACCTCGGCAACCATATGAAGGGTTACGGTCGTCTTACCGGAAGATTCCGGGCCGTAAATCTCGATAATACGTCCCTTAGGCAGGCCGCCAAGTCCTAAAGCCAAATCCAGACTCAATGCCCCGGTAGGTACAGTCTCCACATCCATATTCGCTCTGTTATCACCAAGCTTCATAATCGAACCTTTGCCGTACTGCTTCTCTATATGTGCAATCGCCGCATCCAGCGCTTTCATCTTATCCACTTTATCGACCTTATCCAATCGTTCTGCTTTATCTGATTTGCTTCCCATAGATTCTTTCTCCTTATCTGCGTATATTTCGAACATTTGTTCACTCTGTATTTATCATACACGATTTTTTTTTCTGTGTCAATGATTATATCGCCATTTTTTTCCCGGGTAAATCACATTTGTTCGCCGGATTCGACATCATCTTCTCCAATGATATCGTTTTCCAATGAAATCACTCTGAAAAACCGGCCTTTTTTCAGCTCATACAATCCGAAAAGTCCTATCAGACAGAAAACAACAATGCCTATCGAATACTGCATAGAAGTCAGAGGGCTTAACTGATTCATAGCCAAAGCCGACAGATTGCTGACCATATGGAAAAGAACCGGAGCCGCAAAACTTCCGCTCCGCTTATAAGCAAAAATCATAAATAAAGAGAATACAAAGGCATAAACGAGCTGAATCATCGTTCCGTGATAAAGTCCAAATAAAAGACTGGTTAAGATGGCGCCGGCCGTCTCACTGCCAAAGTTGCTGATTCTTTCAAAAATAAGTCCGCGAAACATCAGCTCCTCTGAAATCGGCATCAAAAATCCAATCACCAGAACCTGCAAATAATAAGGCTCCGAGTAGATGCCCCTCGCAATCCGCGCATAGTCAACATCATAACGGAAAAATTCAAAAGCATTGACGCCCAGATTAAAAGCTACCGTCATGCCGATGGCCACAAGCGCCACATAAATATATTTTCTATAGACCGGTTTCAGCGCCTGTAGACGATATGGCCGTTTCAGCCACTCTTTATTCAGCATCCGGTAAAAAATCGGAATAGAAATAACCGCAGAAATTCCTGAAATTAAAACCACATTCTCATTCAGCATTTCATAGGACGCATTTCTCAGTTCAAGTATCTGACTGTCGTTTAATACGGCTTCCGGCGCCACCGCGCTGTTCATAAATATAAACGTCGCACAAAATGTTATCAAATATTGAATCAATATTAAAATTATCATCGGTGATATAATGCCTATCGCCCTTTTCAACGCATTCATTTTCTATCTTTCCCTCTTTTGTCTGATATCATTTTTCCTGAATAACGAAAAAAGACACTGAAAAACCAGCATCTTTTTTCCAAGTCTGTCTGTAAGCCGAGTTATGTTAAAAATGGTCATCTATCTCGACTTCCTGTTGCCAGGAAGCTCCAGCGACCTACCCTGAGACACGACGGGCCGCCGTATCGTCTCATGTGCGGTCTTGCTTCGGATGGGGTTTACATGGCTCCCTCTGTTACCAGAAGGACGGTGGGCTCTTACCCCGCCTTTCCACCCTTGCCGGCCAGGGGCCGGCGGTTTATTTCTGTTGCACTTTCCTTAGAGTCGCCTCCACCGGACGTTATCCGGCATCCTGCCCTGTGAAGCTCGGACTTTCCTCACC
>CABUAW010000098.1 GCA_902489645.1 uncultured Lachnospiraceae bacterium
GCAGAGCAGCTGATTTGTAATCAGCAGGTTATCGGTTCGAGTCCGATCATCGGCTATTATGGATGGATTCCCGAGTGGCCAAAGGGGGCAGACTGTAAATCTGTTGTCGACGACTTCGAAGGTTCGAATCCTTCTCCATCCACTCAGCCGGCGTGGCGGAACTGGCAGACGCACAGGACTTAAAATCCTGCGATTTTAACTAATCGTACCGGTTCGATTCCGGTCGCCGGCACTTGCCAGAAGTGAGAGAAACATTGAATTTCCAGTGTTTCTCTTATTTTTTGCCAAAAAAGTCCGAACACTTGTTGAGTCTTTGACAAGTATTGATTTTCTTTGCGGCGGCTAATATAATAGAGTAGGAATGAAATTATGGGGGATGATGAGATGAAAAATATTTTAAATAAGTGGAATGAGACAAGCCTGATTTTGCGGATTGCCATAGGTCTGGTTGTCGGTGCGATTCTTGGGCTGACGGTGCCGCAGGCAGCGGCGATTGGCGTACTGGGCGACGTCTTTGTCGGTGCGTTAAAGGCCATTGCGCCGATTCTTGTCTTTATATTGGTTATGAGTTCGCTGGCCCAGGCCGGCAGCGGCATTGGAAAGAAATTTCGGACAGTAATTATTCTTTATATGTTGAGTACATTGCTGGCGGCGGTTGTCGCCGTCGCGGCCAGTTTTATGTTCCCTGTCACATTAAAGTTGACGGAAGCTGTCAGCGATACGGCGCCGAGCGGTATCGGCGAGGTTTTAAAATCGCTTTTGATTAACATGGTCTCCAATCCGGTAGGCGCCTTGATGAATGCAAATTATATCGGTATTTTAATGTGGTCGATTGTCCTGGGACTTGCGTTAAAAAGGCATGCGTCGGCGCATACAAAAGAGGCGTTGAAGGATTTTTCGGAAGCTGTGTCCCAGGCCGTACGATGGATTATCAATCTGGCGCCTTTTGGTATTCTCGGACTGGTTTTCAATTCCGTATCGGCTAACGGACTTGGTATATTTACGGATTATGGCAAATTGCTGCTGCTGCTTGTCGGCTGTATGCTGGCGGTGGCTCTGATTGTGGACCCGTTGATTGCGGCTGTCTGCCTTCATCGGAATCCATACCCGCTTGTATTCCGGTGTTTTAAGGAGAGCGGCGTTACCGCCTTTTTTACCCGGAGTTCGGCCGCCAATATTCCGATTAACATGGCTTTGTGTGAAAAGCTTGGATTGGACAAGGATATGTATTCGGTTTCTATTCCTTTGGGGGCTACCATTAATATGGATGGAGCGGCGATTACAATTACGGTTATGACTCTGGCCGCCGCCCACACCGTTGGAATTCCGGTAGACATTCCTACGGCGCTGGTTCTTTCTGTTTTGGCAACACTGGCCGCCTGCGGCGCATCGGGGGTTGCCGGCGGTTCGCTTTTGCTCATTCCGATGGCCTGCTCCCTGTTTGGAATAAGCAGCGACATTGCGATGCAGGTGGTGGGCGTTGGATTTATTATCGGCGTCGTTCAGGATTCTTTTGAGACGGCGATTAATTCTTCCGGCGATGTACTTTTTGCGGCAACGGCGGAATTCAGAGAGTGGATAAAAGAAGGACGGGAAGTGAAGTTTTAACTTTCGTCGGAGATTTTTGGACAAATGAAGATATCTTGCAAGCTTTTTGGAAAATCAAAGCGTAAAATAGGGGCTGTGATTAAAAATGTTTGCGAGAGAGGGTGGAGGATAATGGACCTTCAAAATGAGAAATGCGTCATGGTCATTAATGAAAATCTTCCGGTGGGCCTGATTGCCAACACGGCGGCAATTATGGGAATTACCATGGGAAAGCTGATGCCGGACATTGTCGGAACGGATGTGATGGATGGCAGTGGCAATGAGCATTTGGGAATCATTGAATTTCCCGTACCGATTTTGAAAGCTGCGCCTGAAAAAATGAAAGAAATCCGGGAAAGGTTCTATCAGTCCGGGTATGAAGACCTGACGGTCGTCGATTTTTCAGATTTGGCCCAGCAATGTAAAAACTATGGCGAATTTGTGAATAAAATGGCCGGGACACCAAAGGAAAAACTGACTTATTTGGGTATCGCCATCTGCGGTACAAAAAAGAAAGTGAATCAATTGACAGGAAGTATGCCGCTGCTGCGCTGAAGCAGCGGCTTTTTTCTTTTGTATGAATGAAAAGCCTTTTTGTGGTTAAAAATACCTTATAAACAAGGAGGCATATTATGAGAGATAAAGTATTTGGTATTTTACAGCGTGTCGGGCGTTCCTTCATGCTCCCGATTGCTCTGCTTCCTGTCGCAGGGCTATTGCTTGGAATCGGCGGTTCGTTTACCAACGAGACAATGTTGAACGCCTACGGTCTCACAGGCTTTATGGGGCCGGGCACATTACTGTATGCAATATTTACGGTTATGAAAGAAGCCGGAGATATTGTCTTTGCGAATCTTCCAATTTTGTTTGCGATGGGAGTCGCGATTGGTATGGCGCGGCGGGAAAAAGAGGTTGCCGCACTGGCTGCCGCCGTTGCCTTTTTTATCATGCACGCGTCAATCAGTGCGATGATTACGATTCACGGCGGCACAGAAAATCTTCTGGCCGGGGCTTCGGCTTCGGTGGTTGGTATTACATCCCTTCAAATGGGCGTTTTCGGCGGTATTATCGTCGGCCTGGGCGTGGCGGCGCTGCACAACCGGTTCTATCAGATTGAACTTCCCCAGGTATTGTCTTTCTTTGGAGGAACCCGGTTTGTGCCGATTATTTCCGCTCTGGTTTATACGCTTGTGGGAATTTTAATGTACTACGTATGGCCGCCGATTCAGAGCGTCATTTATAGTGTGGGCAATGTGGTGTTAAATTCGGGATATGTCGGAACATGGATTTACGGCGTTATGGAGCGGGCGTTGATTCCCTTTGGCCTGCATCATGTATTTTATTTGCCTTTCTGGCAGACAGCCGTCGGCGGGACAATGGAGGTCGGCGGACGTATGGTGGAAGGCGCGCAGAATATTTTCTTTGCCCAGTTAGCCGATTCGACGGTAAAACAGTTTTCGGTTTCAGCTACCCGGTTTATGTCCGGTAAATTCCCGCTGATGATTTTTGGCCTTCCGGGCGCGGCGCTGGCCATGTATAAAACGGCCCGGCCGGAGAAACGCAAAGCGGTGGAAGGCCTTCTGGTTTCTGCGGCATTGACATCCATGCTGACAGGAATTACGGAGCCGCTGGAATTTACCTTTTTATTTGTGGCTCCGGCCTTATACGCGATTCACTGTGTTTTTGCCGGTGCAGCCTACATGCTGATGCACATATTTAACGTTGGCGTCGGTATGACTTTTTCCGGTGGTTTTATTGACCTTTTCCTGTTTGGCATATTACAGGGAAATGCAAAGACGAACTGGATTTGGGTTGTTATTGTCGGCGTCGTGTATTTTGTGGTTTATTATTTCCTTTTTTCGTTTCTGATTCGACGGTTTGATTTAAAAACTCCGGGCCGGGAAGTGTCCGATGAAGTCAAATTATACCATCGGAGCGACGTGGACAAAAAACGAAGAGGAGGAAAGAAGGAAGGCGTCCGCACGGCCGGAGACCTGAATGGCAATTCTGTGTCCGGCAGTTTTAAAGCCCCGGAGAATGACGAAATCTCGGCCCAGATTTGTGAGGGACTTGGCGGCCGGGACAATATTTCCGATGTGGATTGCTGTGCTACCCGGTTGCGGTGTACCGTTCATCAATCGGCCAAAGTAAAAACAGATGTTTTGAAATCCACCGGCGCCTCGGGCGTCATCCAAAAAGGCAACGGAGTCCAGGTGATTTACGGGCCAAGAGTAACCGTGATTAAATCCCATCTGGAAGATTATCTGGAGAAATTGCCGAAATCGAAAAACTGCGTTATTGCCAGCCCCTATACGGGGATTGCTTCGGATATTCAAAAAGCGCCGGACGAGGGCTTTGCCAGCGGTGTTATCGGCGACGGCGCCTTTGTTGAATTAACCGGGCCGGATGTTGTGGCGCCGGCCGATGGTACGGTATCTTTTGTGTTTGATACCCGGCATGCCCTGGGATTTAAAACCGTTGACGGCGTTGCCCTGCTTCTTCATGTGGGAATCGATACGGTGGCGTTAAAGGGCGAAGGCTTTGACGTGCGGGTCAAAGAAGGCGATTTTGTTAAAAAGGGCGAGCTTTTGATGCGGGTTGATTTGAATTATATCCGTCAGCATGCACCGTCGTTGGCTTCCCCGATTGTATGTACCGAGCTTGACGAGGACAGCCGCGTGTGCCTGCTGCGAAGCGGGCCGGTCAAAGCCGGAGAAGATTTATTACAAATTCAATTCGGAGAATAGAGAAAATCAGTGCCGCCGGGTGAAAATCCGGCGGTATTTTTCCGGAACTGAGCGGTCGGACCGCATAAGCGTTGAACTAGTATATTTCAACGAAAAATCCGGCAAAAAATAAGACAGAATACTTGACAAAAACATTTTGAAATGGTAATATATCATCGTTGCTGTTAAAGGTAACGCAGCTTTAGCTGCCCAGATAGCTCAGTCGGTAGAGCAGAGGACTGAAAATCCTCGTGTCACTGGTTCGAT
>CABUAW010000099.1 GCA_902489645.1 uncultured Lachnospiraceae bacterium
GCGCCGCCGGCGCCGCCGATAAATACATGACTTGGCCGCAAAAGCCCTTCGAAAGTCTCCGGGGCCGTTCCTTCAATAATCTCCATATTCCTTTGTGTCAGCCGCTTCCGGTTTTCATACAAAACCTCCAAAGCCCTTTGATTTTTTTCAATGGAAATGACCTTCCCCGACGGACACCGTCGGGCACATTCCACGGAGACGGAACCGGTTCCGGCCCCAACATCCCAAACCACGGAATTTTCTGACAGCTCCATTTTTCCGACGGCAATCCATCGGATTTCCTCCCGGGTCATCGGCGTCTTATTTCGCGAAAAGGCCGCGTCGCGCAAAAGCGCTCCGTCCGAAGGTTTTAACATGGATTTTGTCTCAGACATTCCCTCTGTATTTGGTAACACATTCGGGTTTTTAATCATCACAAGGCTCAGCGCCGGATATTTGCTGTTCCCCGGATTCGCCCGCCCATCGTTTTCACTGTTATCTCCCTGAACGGACGGTCCATGCAAAATGTCTGCCGGACTTCCGAAGACAATTTTTTCATCCGGATAGGATAACCGGCTTCCGGCCGCCATATCTACTGTCGTTAATCCGGCGTCCATCAACTGCTCCGCCATCCAGTCCGGCGTCCGCTCATTATCACATAAAATAAAAAGCTTTGGATATTGACGGACAGCCTTAACCAATGTATCTCCCGTCATATCCCGTCCATGAGCGCTGATAATTCTTGCATCCTCCATCGATTCGCCCAGCCGGGCGGCAAATGCCTGAATTGAGCCAATTCCGGGAATGACGGTAATTTTTGCCTCCGGAAAAGTCCGTCGCACCAGCCGAAACATACTGTACATCAGCGGGTCCCCTGAAACAAGAATCCCAACCCTTAATGAATCCGGCCGTTTTTTCAGCCACTCCAGACGTTCCATCATCCGTCCCATTTCAAAAATATGTTCATTATCTGCCGCCAATCCAAAGGTTTGAAGCAGCCGTTTATCTCCGATAATCAAATCGCTTTGTTCCACGGCCCGCCGGGCCATCGGCAGTATATACGACGCATCGCCCGGACCGCCGCCGATAATTTTAATGTCTTTCACCCTGTTATTGCCTCCGTATTCTGGCTTTTTCCTAAAAGCCGTCCTTTTGCATCCAGTAAAACAACGGCCGCATCACCGTCGCCGCCCATTCTCAGCCGGCACTTCTCCGCCGCTTTATCACTTATCGGATACCATATTGTTTCCAGTCCATGGTCTTTTAATATCTTTTCCGCTTCACCCACCGTCTTACATTCGTACAGCTTACGGATGAGTGAAGATTCGGCGCCCTCCAAGGCGGCAAACGTACAGATTGTCTCCATCCGTCCGTCCGCCACATGACTGTGGGTATTCATAATATCTGCCGCCAGTTTTACCAGTTTTCCCGCAAAACCGCCGATTAAGATTTTTTTTATGTTTAAACGGACCGCTTCATCCAGCATCAGTCCCGCATAGTTACTCATCTGTACGAACTCCACACGGCTTAAATCCTTCTTCTGTGTCGTCAGCCACTCCCTCATACGCCGTTCCCCCGTTTCTCCCAAAACAAAGCAAATATATTCCGGCTTTGCCGCCGCGGCCACAGAAAGACAGGTTTTCAAAGATTCCACCACCGCCGATTCGCTCATCGGCCGCACAATACCGCTGGTACCAAGAATTGAAAGACCGCCCTCAATGCCGATTCTGGGATTGAAGGTCCGGGCCGCCAGCGCTTCTCCGCCGGGTATGGATATTTCCACCTCCGCCGCCACGTCTCCGACACAACGCCGGATTTCCTTTTCAATCATCTGACGGGGTACCGGATTAATAGCCGCCTCCCCGACAGCCAATTTCAGTCCCGGCCGGGTCACTCTTCCGATACCTCTTCCGGCAGAGAAACGGATATCTCCCGCTTCTTCAAAAAGTGTCACCCGGGCGATGACTTCGCATCCATCGGTCACATCCGGGTCATCTCCGGCATCCTTAATCACACCGCAGGCCGGAAAAGTCTCGGAAATCACCGCCAACTGAATATTCTTTCCCGACGGCGTGTCCACGCTGACTGACTCCGGACACTGGCCTGAAATCTGCCAACGGACAGAAGCCTGAGCGGCGGCCGCCGCACAGGTGCCTGTGGTTATTCCTTCTCTTAAATTTTCGGATGCCGACAAGCCCTTAAATGCCATCTTTTTTCCTTCCTTTATGGTTAAAAATACTTCATTGTACAAAAGAAGGCCATCCCGAGGATAGCCTTCTTCTGATAATCACGTTATGACAATACTGCAAATTCTGATACTAACGATTTAAAAACTTAAATGTATGATATTAGAAAAGGCACATTGGTACGAACACTTGATTATAACTTGGTTACATTTGTTGCCTGTGGGCCTTTAGAACCTTCAACAACGTCAAATTCAACTTCCTGGCCTTCATCAATCGTCTTGAAACCGTTCATGTTGAGTCCTGAATAATGCAAGAACACATCATTGCCTGTCTCATCACTGATAAAACCGTAGCCCTTCTGGCTGTTAAACCATTTCACTGTACCTTTCATAATTAAATCCTCCAAATATCTACTGTACCCTAAGGGTATTCAGTACACCTAGAATAGCATAGTCATCTTTCAGTGTCAAACATTAATTGTCGACATCCGGTGAAAATTTTTTCGCATTTTTCATAAAAATTGTATGGTATATCTGTGAAAATTGTATTATGATAGTAACAGTATGAAACCAAAAAAGACAATGGAGGTGTCTATGAAACATTTAATTAATCCATTAGATTTTTCCGTTGAAGAAACCGAAGAACTTCTTCTCCTGGCTGAGGATATTGCCAAAGACCGAAGCCGCTACAGCGAAATTTGCCACGGCAAGAAGCTGGCAACTCTTTTTTATGAACCAAGTACCCGAACCCGTCTGAGCTTTGAGGCTGCCATGCTGAACCTTGGCGGAAATGTCCTGGGCTTTGCCAGCGGCGGCGACAGCTCCGCATCCAAGGGTGAAAGCGTTGCCGATACGATTCGCGTCGTTTCCTGTTACGCCGACATCGTTGCCATGCGTCATCCAAAAGAAGGTGCGGCTCTTGTTGCGGCAACGCATGCTACTGTCCCGGTCATTAATGCCGGCGACGGCGGACATCAGCATCCGACCCAGACATTGACCGACCTTTTGACAATTCACTCCTTAAAAGGTCATCTGGACAATTTAACTATTGGTCTGTGCGGAGATTTAAAATTCGGACGTACGGTTCACTCCCTAATCAGCGCTTTGGGCCGTTATCCGGGAATTAAATTCATCCTCATCTCGCCGGAAGAATTGAAAGTGCCGTCCTACATCCGCAAGGAAGTTCTTCAGAAAAACGGCATTGAATTTAAAGAGACCGAAGATTTGGAATCCGTCATGCCGGAATTGGATATTCTCTATATGACCCGTGTTCAGAGAGAACGTTTTTTCAATGAAGAAGACTATATCCGTTTGAAAGATAAATATATCCTGGACATGAACAAAATGGCTCTGGCCAGAGAAGATATGCTTGTTCTTCATCCGCTGCCGCGTGTCAATGAAATCTCTGTGGAAGTGGATAGTGACCCGAGAGCTGTTTATTTTAAACAGGCTCAATTTGGCGTCTATGTAAGAATGGCATTAATCCTGAAACTTCTGGGGGTAGAATTATGTTAAATATCAGTGGTATTGAAGAAGGCTATGTTATCGACCATATCCGTGCCGGGAAAAGCATGGATATCTATAAATACTTAAAGCTGGACAAGCTCGACTGCCAGGTGGCCATCATTAAAAATGCTTCCAGCAATAAAATGGGAAAAAAAGACATTATCAAAGTTCAGGGCGATATGAATCTGAATCTGGATATTCTCGGCTTTGTCGATGACCAGATTACTGTGAACATTATCAAAGGCGGTAAAATTGTCGCCAAAAAGAAACCGGAACTGCCTCAGACCATTCACAATGTCATCCGGTGTAAAAATCCCCGGTGCATTTCCACCGTAGAACAGGAACTGCCTCAGATTTTCAAATTAACCGATGCTGAGACACGCACCTACCGCTGCATTTACTGCGACGAGAAATTTGATTCGAAATAATAAAACAGGCGGAACTTATCTTTCAAGATAGCTTCCGCCTGCTTTATCTTTTGTATATTCATTTTCTTACTTCTCCGCTAATCTTTTTTTGAGTTCAGCCATCTGCCGCTTTACGGTTTCAAGCTCTTTATCTTTTTGTACCAACGCCGCATCCTTTTCTCTGAGATTTCGGGCCTGTTCTTCAATCGTCTGCTCCTGCTTTATAATTGCCTGTTCCATGTCCAGGAGTTCCTTTGTCTTACTGTCAATTTCTTCCTTCATCTCGTCAATCATAAGTTTTACCGTGTTCCGGTCCATCTCCAGCAGTTCCTTTGAAAACATCCGCATCA
>CABUAW010000100.1 GCA_902489645.1 uncultured Lachnospiraceae bacterium
TGTAAAACGGCTGAATAACCAGTGGATGCTTCGGGAAAAATATGAGGCCCTGGCCGGGAACTACACGAAATGAGTTTTCTATTCGAGGAAAAATATGGACTTTATAACCATTGAGTGATAGAATGATAATATTTAGTGATTCAATCTGAAATTTGGAGGTAGACTATGTGCGGCATTGTTGGATATATTGGTAAAGCCCAGGCGGCGCCGATTCTTTTGGACGGTCTGGCAAAACTTGAATACAGAGGCTATGATTCGGCAGGTATTTCCATTTTTGACGGTGAAAATATTCAGACAGTAAAAACAAAGGGGAAGATTAAAGACTTACGGGAATTGACCCATGACGGCGCCGATTTGGCAGGTACGGTAGGAATTGGTCATACCCGGTGGGCGACTCACGGCGAGCCTTCCGATGTGAATTCCCACCCGCATGTTAATGCCAGCGAGACAATCGCGGTAGTACATAACGGGATTATCGAAAATTATTTGGAATTAAAAAAGCGTCTTTTGGCGAAGGGGTATGTTTTTCAGTCTGAGACGGATACAGAAGTGGTTACACTGCTGCTGGATTATTATTTTGACGGTGATTTGTTAAAAACCCTATCCAAAGTAATGAGCCGTATTGAAGGTTCCTATGCGTTGGGAATCATCAATAAGGATAATCCGGACGAGATTATTGCGGTGAAGAAGGACAGTCCCTTAATCGTCGGTCTTTCTGAGGATGGAAATTATATTGCTTCGGATATTCCGGCCGTGTTAAAGCATACACGAAAAATCTATATCCTTGAAGACGGAGAAATTGTCAAGCTGACCCGTGAGCAAGTGACGGTTTATAACCAGGATTTGGATATCATTGAAAAAGAGGTCACAGAAATCCAGTGGGATGTTTCGGCGGCAGAAAAGGGCGGTTATCAGCATTTCATGATGAAGGAAATCCATGAACAGCCGAAGGCCGTAAGAGATACGATTTTTCCACGGTTACGAGAAGATGAAGTGTTTATCCATGAGCTTCGTATGACGGATGAACAGATTAAGGATTTAAAGAAAGTTTTTATTATAGCCTGTGGTTCCGCCTATCATGCCGGAGTAACGGGAAAATATGTGATTGAAGAATTATCCAGGATTCCTGTGGAAGTCGATTTGGCGTCCGAATTCCGTTACCGGAATCCGATTCTGGAGGACAATTCATTGGCAATTATTATCAGCCAGTCCGGTGAAACCGCCGACACACTGGCGGCCATGAGAGAAGCGAAACGCCACGGCGTGCGCACACTGGCCATTGTCAATGTGGTTGGAAGTTCCATTGCCAGAGAAGCGGATGATGTTTTGTATACGTGGGCCGGACCGGAAATTGCCGTGGCAACGACAAAGGGATATACAAGTCAGTTGTCCGCCCTTTATTTACTTGCCCTTCATTTTGGAAAAATCCGGGAAAAAATTTCCAGAAATGATTATCTGGAAATGATTCAGGAGTTGAAAACTCTGCCGGATAAAATTGAACAGATGCTTGAGGATAAGGAAAAAATTCAGTATCTTGCAAACCAGTATATCGGTTTAAAGGACGTATTTTTCCTGGGTCGGGGAATCGATTATGCCAGCGCCCTGGAGGCTTCCTTAAAGCTGAAAGAAATTTCCTATGTACATTCGGAGGCTTATGCGGCCGGAGAATTAAAGCATGGCACGATTTCCCTGATTGAAAACGGGACGCTTGTTGTTGCGCTGGTCACCCAGGAACAGCTTTACGGGAAGATTGTCAGCAATATTGTGGAAGTGAAAACCCGAGGCGCTTTTGTGCTGGCCGTAACTAACGAAGATAATAAAGAGATTGAAAAGAACACAGATTATGTATTCTATATTCCGAAAACAAATAAAAACTTTACCGGTTTGATGGCCACAATACCGATGCAATTATTTGCTTATTATGTGGCTGTCGCCAAAGGCTGTGATGTGGACCAGCCAAGAAATCTGGCGAAATCTGTAACGGTGGAATAGGAGAGAAGCATGGACGGTTTAATGATTAAAAATTTATATAATTTAGAGGAAACAATTGCTGCGGATTTGTTTGACGGTTTGGATTATCCGTGGCAGGCCCTTCCCAAAATCGGAGAATTTATTTTGAAGCTGGGGCCGACATTGCCGAAAGATGAATATGAGCAGGTGGGCGATGATGTATGGATTGCCAAAGACGCCACCGTATTTCCATCGGCCTATGTGCATGGACCTGCAATTATCGGTAAAGGGGCGGAAGTGCGTCACTGTGCTTTTATCCGGGGAAATGCCATTGTCGGTGAAGGGGCTGTCGTTGGAAATTCCACGGAGCTTAAAAATGTTGTATTATTTAATAAAGTTCAGGTGCCTCATTATAACTATGTGGGGGATTCCATTTTAGGCTATAAATCCCACATGGGTGCGGGTTCCATTACGTCCAATGTCAAGGCAGATAAAATGCTCGTGAAGGTTTCGGCCGGAGGCGAGCAGATGGAAACCGGACTTAAAAAATTCGGAGCCATGCTCGGCGATAATGTGGAGGTTGGCTGTAACGCGGTGTTAAATCCGGGAACAGTTATCGGACGGGAATCGAATGTTTATCCAACATCTATGGTACGTGGGTTTGTCCCGGCCCGCAGTATTTTTAAGAATACGGGAGAAATTATTCCAAAGAAAATTGTATGACAAAAATGTATCGAAAATACTGGACGAAAGACATCTTTTGTGAGACAATAAAAGTAACTATGATATCATTTTAACAATGAATACTCAACATATATTGAAAGGAGTTCTAAAATGATTTATTCACATGAAGTAGAAATGATGTGCCCGGTTGCCCAGGGTGTTGCTCATGGTGCGGCGCCGATTCCGGAAGAAGCTAAATGGGTAAAAGCAAAGGAAATTAAAGATATTTCCGGTTTCACACATGGTATTGGCTGGTGTGCGCCTCAGCAGGGAACCTGTAAATTAACATTGAATGTTAAAGACGGTATTATTCAGGAAGCTCTGATAGAGACTATCGGATGTTCCGGTATGACCCACTCCGCTGCAATGGCATCCGAAATTCTTCCAGGTTTGACAATTCTTGAAGCTTTAAATACGGACTTGGTTTGCGATGCTATCAACACAGCCATGAGAGAGCTGTTTTTGCAGATTGTCTATGGCCGCAGCCAGTCAGCATTCTCAGAGGACGGTTTGGCTGTTGGCGCCGGTTTGGAGGACCTTGGTAAAGGACTTCGTTCCCAGATTGGAACAATGTACGGCACATTGAAAAAGGGCCCGCGTTATCTTGAGATGACAGACGGCTATGTGACAGGAATTGCTTTGGATGAAGAAGACCAGATTATCGGCTATCAGTTTATTAACTTTGGAAAGATGATGGACTTTATCAAAGCTGGTGATGATGCGAATACGGCGCTTGAAAAAGCAAAAGGCCAGTATGGCCGTGTAGACGATGCGGTTCGTATTATTGACCCTAGAAAAGAATAATTCGAGGAGGAAGAGAAATGGCTTTATTTGAATCATATGAAAGAAGAATTGATAAAATCAACTCTGTGCTGAACAGCTATGGTATCGCTTCCATCGAAGAAGCAGAAAAGATTACAAAGGACGCCGGACTGGACGTTTACGCACAGGTTAAAAAAATTCAGCCGATTTGTTTTGAAAATGCCTGTTGGGCATATACAGTAGGCGCGGCTATTGCTATAAAAAAAGGATGTAAGAGAGCAGCCGATGCGGCGGCCGCCATCGGAGAGGGCCTTCAGGCTTTCTGTATTCCGGGTTCCGTTGCTGACCAGCGTAAGGTAGGTCTTGGTCATGGAAACCTTGGAAAGATGCTTTTGGAAGAAGAAACCGAATGTTTCTGCTTTTTAGCCGGACATGAATCCTTTGCCGCTGCAGAGGGCGCTATCGGTATCGCAGAAAAAGCAAATAAGGTTCGTCAGAAACCATTGCGTGTTATCCTGAACGGCCTTGGCAAAGATGCCGCGCAGATTATTTCCAGAATTAATGGTTTTACATATGTTGAAACAGAGATGGATTATTATACGGGCGAAGTGAAAGAAGTGTTCCGTAAAGCATACTCCACAGGACTTCGCTCCAAAGTAAACTGCTATGGCGCTAACGATGTTACCGAGGGCGTTGCCATTATGCACAAAGAAGGCGTTGATGTTTCCATCACAGGTAATTCCACCAACCCAACCCGTTTCCAGCATCCGGTAGCAGGTACATATAAAAAAGAATGTGTCGAAATGGGTAAAAAATACTTCTCCGTTGCTTCCGGCGGCGGTAC
>CABUAW010000101.1 GCA_902489645.1 uncultured Lachnospiraceae bacterium
TCTCGCCAAGTCCGTTTTATACACCGGAAATTGCAGCTTTCTGTGAAGAGAATATTTATAAACCAACCATGGCGGCTATGAAAGCGGAGGGGCGGGATTTTGTCGGTATTCTCTTTGTCGGCCTGATGCTCACTGAGGACGGCCCGAAGGTGCTGGAGTATAACGCCCGTTTCGGCGACCCGGAAGCTCAGGTTGTGCTGCCTCGGATGAAAACGGATATTGTGGATGTTTTTGAAGCATGTATTGACGGCAGATTGGATGAAATCAAGCTGGAGTTCGAAGATAATGCGGCGGTCTGCGTTGTGCTGGCCTCCGACGGTTATCCGGTCAAATATGACAAAGGTTTTGTTATTGATGGGCTGGATACTTTTAAAGAGCATGAAGGCTATTATTGTTTTCATGCAGGAACGAAACGCACGGAGGCCGGTATCGTCACCAACGGCGGCCGTGTTCTCGGGGTTACGGCCAAGGGCAGTGATTTGAAGGAAGCCCGGGCCAATGCCTATAAAGCTACCGAATGGGTCCGCTTTGAAAATAAATATATGCGCCACGATATCGGAAAAGCTATTGATGAAGCATAAAACTTCGTGTATAATAAACCTGCGAAAAAGAGTCGGTAAACGTATCGGCTCTTTTTTGCAGAATGGGATTGGGATACCAAAGGTATTGGATGAACGGATACCTTAAGAGGAGGAAAGGCTTGTGAAGGAGCTTTTTGACAAAATTAAGTTATTTGTACTGGATATGGACGGTACTTTTTATTTGGGAGAAAAACGGATTGACGGCGCTTTGGAATTTATTCATCGTGTCCGGGAAACGGGGCGGGAGTTTGTGTTTTTCACAAATAATTCGTCAAAAAACGGAGCTATGTATATAGATAAACTGAGACGGATGGGGTATGCGGCCACGGCAAAGGATATCATGACCTCCGGGGATGTGACGGCCCGGTATTTAAAGATGTATTATCCGGATAAAAAGGTTTATCTGGCCGGGACGCCGGCTCTGGAAGAGCTTTTTCGGACGGAAGGCATATGCCTTGTTCAGGAACAGCCGGATGTGGTCGTTATTGGTTTTGATATGACATTGACCTATGAGAAATTAGAAAGGGCCTGTACTTTTATCCGGCAGGGGGCCGTTTTCCTGGCGACCCATAAGGATATTAACTGTCCGACAGAAAGCGGATTTATCCCGGACTGCGGAGCAATGTGCGCGGCAATTTCACTTTCTACCGGCGTACAGCCAAAATATCTGGGGAAACCATGTAAAGAAACGGTGGATATGGTTTTGCAGAAAACCGGATATGCAAAATCAGAGATTGCCTTTGTCGGTGACCGGCTTTATACGGATGTGGCGACGGGCGTCGATAATGGAGCGACGGGGATTCTCGTACTCAGCGGAGAGACAAGGGCGGAGGATATTGAAAAATCCGAGGTGAAGCCGGATGCGGTTTTTGGTTCCCTGAAAGATATGATTGAATATTTGTAAGGATTGACATTGCCCGAAAGGTGTTATATTATATATATAACAGATGTAACGATTCAAAAGATAGAATTCGGGTGATGATATGATTATTAAAATTGATTTTAACAGTGATGAAGCGATTTATATTCAGCTTCGCAATCAGATTATCATGGGGATTGCCACATCCCAACTGACGGTGGGAGACTCTCTGCCTTCGGTTCGTCAGTTGGCGGACAATATTGGAATTAATATGCATACGGTGAATAAAGCCTATTCTGTTTTGAGACAGGAAGGATATATTAAGCTGGACCGGAGAAAAGGGGCGGTTATCGCCATCGATTATGATAAGGTTCTGTCCTCACGGCAGATTGCCGCGATGCTTCAGTCGGTGTTGGCGGAAGCGATATGTAAAAATATTGGCCGTGAGGAGGTCCATGACATGGTGGATGATATTTACGATTCGTTTACCGGCAGGGACAGGGATGGATATGACGAGACATAAATTGCCGAATAGGCCGGAGGACGGCACATTTTGGGAATTAGACAAACAGGAGGTTGATTATGCAGTATCGTTTGACAAGACAGGCGGAAAGGGCAGTGACATATGCCAGGGACATAGCGGAAGAGCTGCATCACAATTATGTTGGAACAGAACATCTGATGTTGGGATTAATCCGTTCAGCGGATGGCCTTGCGTCCCAAATCCTGCTTCAGAATGATATTACGGAAGAACAGATTTTGCGTCTCATTAAACAATTGATTAATGACGGGGATGTCATTGCCGACGAGGTGGTCGATTACACGCCGAGAGCGCGCCGGGTGCTGGAATGCAGCAGCCGGGAAGCAGCGCGGTTAAATCAGACGCACATAGGAACAGAACATCTTTTGATGGCTTTATTGAAGGAAAAGGATTGTATAGCGATACGTCTTTTAAATACGCTGGGAGTAAGCATCCAGAAAGTTTATTCCGAATTACTGGCGGCGATGGGTATGAGCGCAGCCGAAGCAAAGGCCTATCTTTCAGGAAAAAACGGCGGCTCTAAAGAAAAGAATTCGGCGCTGGAGGCTTATAGTATGGATTTGACCCGGATGGCCAGAGAAGGAAGGCTGGACCCGGTCATCGGTCGGGAAGCGGAGATTCAGCGGGTAGTTCAGATTTTAAGCAGACGGACGAAAAATAATCCGTGCCTGATTGGTGAACCCGGCGTTGGAAAGACGGCCGTGGTCGAGGGATTGGCGGCCCGTATTGCCGAGGGCGCCGTTCCGGATACGATTCGGGATAAACGCCTGATGACTTTGGATTTATCCGGTATGGTGGCCGGTTCTAAGTACCGGGGAGAATTTGAAGAGCGGATTAAGCGGTTGATTGCCGAAGTAAAAAATGACGGTCAGGTTTTGCTTTTTATTGATGAGATTCATACGATTATCGGTGCAGGAGGCGCGGAAGGCGCCCTCGATGCTTCAAATATATTAAAACCGTCGTTGGCCAGGGGAGAGATTCAGGTCATTGGCGCCACGACGATTGAAGAATATCGAAAGTATATCGAGAAGGATGCGGCGCTGGAACGTCGTTTTCAGCCGGTGATGACCAATGAACCGGGGGAGGAAGAGAGCATCGAGATTTTAAAGGGGCTTCGCCCGGCTTATGAAAGGCATCATCAGGTGGAGATTTCCGATGAAGCCATCGAAGCGGCCGTAAAGATGTCCATACGCTATATCAATGACCGCTTTTTGCCGGATAAGGCGATTGACCTTGTGGATGAGGCGTCGGCGAAGGTCAAACTGTCTTCGATGAGTTTGACGGGAGAGCTTCAAAAGCTGGCAACGCAGATGGCGGAACTGGAAGCGGAAAAGGAAGCGGCGATTATTTCGGGCGATATGCTCCGGGCCTCCGATATTGGCAAGGACCAGAAGCTGCTTGCTGCGGAAACTGTGTCCTTGCAGCGCAGCGTGGAACGGCGGAATAAAAAGAAAGTTATTGTCCAGGCGAAGGATATCGCGGATGTGGTATCAAGCTGGACAAAAATTCCGGTGAAACAGTTGGAAGAAAAGGAATCGGAACGGCTGATGCGTCTGGAATCGACACTGCATCGGCGGGTGGTTGGACAGGATGAGGCGGTAACGGC
>CABUAW010000102.1 GCA_902489645.1 uncultured Lachnospiraceae bacterium
GGCCTGGATATTGGAGTGGAAGATGGAAAACTCAAGATTCGTCAGGAAGGAAAGAGCCGGAAATTCCTGGAACATGTAGAGCAGATTACTTTCAGCGGTAATTATGCGAAACGTTTAAATAAGGATGTTCTCTATATTACGGAGCGCGCCGTATTTAAATTGACGAGGGATGGCTTAATGCTTGTGGAAATTGCACCGGGAGTAGACCTTGAAAAAGATATCCTCGCACATATGGACTTTAAACCGTTGATTTCCAAAGACTTAAAGCTGATGGATGAATGTATCTTTAATGAGAAATTGATGGACCTTTCTAAAAAAATTGCATAAATTGTTGTAATGTTGGATTGTCTATATCAGGGCGGTTTTTCAACTGGGATTTACAGTTGGGGGACCGTCCTGTTTTTGCGTGAAATATTCAAAAGATTCATTTTTTTGACAGAATGTCAGCTTTTCCCGGGCTGCGGCGTTATAATTATCAGAGTACTCAATAAGGATACAGGAGGTAAAGATGCAGATGCTTTCGGATAGCGAGAAGCTGGAACGGCTGTTTGAACTTTATGAAAAGAAGATGTATGGAACGGCTTTTCAAATTTTAAGAGATGTGGGACAGGCGGAGGATGCGGTTCAGGATGCTTTTATCCGTGTGATGTCTCATTTAAATCAGATAAAATCGCCGGAATCTGAGGAGACGAAGCGTTTTATGATAAAAGTGATTCGGTCGGCTGCCATTGACATCTATCGAAAAAATCAAAGAGAATGGGAAAAGGTATGGTACGACCCGGAGGATGCTTTGAAAAATCAGAAAGCGGCCAACGACAGGGAATTGGATTTGGTCGAGAATCGGTATGTTATTCAACGAGCGCTTTTGGCGCTGGATACGAAGTACAGAGAAGTACTGGAATTGAAATGTTATTTTGGGTTGAGTCACCGGGAAATTGCCGCACTTTTGGAGGTTTCGGAGGATACGGTGGCAAAACGTTATGAACGGGCAAAGAAGATTGCAATTAAAATGATAGGGGATGGTGCGTGTGCGTAGAATCGATGAAGATAAATTTTTATATTCAGTCAGCGAAGAAAGTATTCTGAAAACCTGGGATAATGACGGGATTGAAGAACACGAGTTTTCGGAAGCGTATTGTAAATTCCGGGAGGATTTAATTGATAAGGCGGGCGACGGTCATAATGGTGAGATTTTATTAATGTCACCAAAAAAACCTAAAAAGAAATGGTACCGGCGACCGGCCGGCGTGGCCGCTGCCGTGGCGGCCGCCTTCATACTTTCTGTGGGCGCTTATGCAATTTCAGGCGTGTTTCGGGTTAAAGCTTCGGAAAATACCGGAGATAATGGCGCGTACACCTATAAATTTGAAGCGGCCAACGGTGAGGACGGTGTGATGGTTCAGCCGATGCGTCTCGTGCCGAATTATCTTCCGGAGGGCTATGAATATTTGCAGGAGCATTTTAAGGATTCGGATGGGATAAAGAAATATCATAAGGCGGATGGCAGCGGCGGATTGACGATTGCTCTGGAAAATTACGAAGCCAGCCTGACATTCCCGTATATTTCCTCTGTGGAAAATACGGAGATTCAAGGGGTAAAGACAGATATACTTACCAGTGAAGGGGATATGGAAACGAATCACATTATCCTGATGTTTTATGAGGACATCGGACAAATCGTGACGATTTATGGATATGATGATATTTCTCTGGATGAGTTGAAAAAGGTGGCGGAAAATATTACTCTGGAGCCGACGGGGGGCGAAACGTATAAGGCTTTTGCCGGAGAACGGGAAACCCGTGAAGCCGAACCGGTCCGGATTGAGGATGGACGGCAGGTTCAAATTGGCGAAGCTATGGAATGTACAGGTGATATGTCAAATACGAAGTTATCCTTTGCGGTGAAGTCTATTGATATCCGGGATAACATTGCCGAACTTCCGAAGGACTATTTTTCGGATTATGAGCGGATAACGGCTTTATTGGATGAAAATGGTAAGTTTGATACTTATGAGCAGACAGAAACGGTATGGGAGAACAATGCGCTGGTCGAAAAAAGTGTCGGAGAAGTTCATCTTGGATTTGCCTATGTGACAATGGAAATTACGAATTTGTCCGATGAGCCTGCGACGGATGAATTTGTTTTTGCAAATCTTGTCTATAAAAATTTGGAGACCGGCGAAGAGGAATGTGAAGTTTTTGGAGGGCTCGGGGATGAAACGGTATATTACGATGGTTCCGATTATTTGGACGGTGTTTATAATGTAAAGCTGTATCATTCGGATTTTGAAGCCGGTGAGACGCGGACCGTACACCTTGGAGTGCTTTTTATGAAAGAACGTCAGGATGAGGCCTATTTACAGTTCTTTAATTGGACAAATACAATGGATACCTGCTATGTGAAGTTGATATCATAATAAATTTTGCAGCAGGTTGAAGGGGAGCTTTATTACATATACTGAAAATGCTGTGAGCGCAGCTTTTGGAATATGTGAAAGGCTCCCCTTTTCAAATGGAGAGGGGTAGTGTAAAATGAATATAAAAATGATGAAATAGAACGGGAGCGATAAGATGCTTGAAAAATTGCGGGGGCGAAAGCCGACGTTAATTGATATGGAAAGTTACCGGCGGTCGGCTGTGGTCATACCGTTGATTGAAACCGAAAAAGGTTACGAGGTTCTCTTTGAAGTGCGCGCCATAGGCCTGAAGCATCAGCCGGGAGAGATTTGCTTTCCCGGAGGCGGCTGCGATAAAGAGGAAATGCCAAAGACGGCGGCTCGCCGGGAAATCTGCGAGGAATTATTGATTTCGCAGGCGCAGATACAGATTGAAGCGCCGATGGATATTTTTGTTTCTCCGTTTAATATGGTTATCTATCCTTATCTGGGAACGCTGAAAGATTACAAATGGACTTTTAGCGCCGATGAAGTGCTGGAGGTGTTTACGGTGCCTTTAAGTTACTTTCTGGAAACAGAACCGAAAATCTACTATAATAAAGTATATACGGAACCGCCCGAAAATTTCCCGTGGGACAAGGTTCAGGGAGGATATAGATACCGCTGGAATACGGGAACATATCCGATTGTGTTTTATGAGTATGAGAACCGGGTGATTTGGGGAATTACGGCACGAATTATGCGGAGTACGGCGCAGCGGATGCGGGAGGCCGGATGGAGGGTAAAATGAAGATGAAAAAAATAAAGAAAAGTACGATTGTTGAAGCGCAGAAGCGGAAAAAGAAAATTCTTGAATTTTATTATATGACGCCGGAGAAAACCAATGCGAAAGAATTGACCGCGTTTGTAAAGTCCGTAGATGAGGAAAAGGTGGACGTATGGCCCGAATTGAATTTGATGGAAGTAGTTCTGGACAGCGACTCCCTTATTTTTCAGGATGGCCGGGAATGTTTTGTTGATCCGTTAGACCTGGAATTTATTGAAACTCGGAAAATCCAGTCGATTTATGTGGTGAGTTATGAAGAAGGGGATTCGGAGAAAGCATGCCGGGTTATCAAAGAAATTATGGAAGCTAAAGGCGGGTTCTTGTGCAGCGATACGGAAACCTTCGAACCGATGT
>CABUAW010000103.1 GCA_902489645.1 uncultured Lachnospiraceae bacterium
CCCGAATCAAAGAGGACCACATTGGTCGTACCGCCGCCGATATCCAGGTTTGCCACCGTACATTGATAGTCGATGGAATACTGTCTGGCGCCGCTGCCCTTTCCGGCAATAATCGCCTCCAAATCCGGTCCGGCTGTGGAGACAACAAACTCTCCGGCAAAATCGCTCAGCTCCCGAAGCACAATCTCCGAATTTTCCTTTCTGGCCGACTCTCCGGTAATGATAACCGCCCCGGTCTGGGTATCCGCCGGGGTATAGCCCGACTTTTTAAATTCTCCCGCCACGATGTCCCGTACCCTTTCCCCGTCAATCATTACCTGATTTTTAAGCGGCGTCATATAGATATCACTCTTATAGACAACCGCTTTATCTACAATAGCAATATGGGGCACAGCAAAATATCCGGCTGAATTTTTAAATGTCAGCCGGCTGAAGATGACCTGGGTTGTGGAGGTCCCAATATCAATCCCGACGCTTAAAATGGTTGATTCATCGCTCATTGCCCGTTTCGCCTCGCCCGTTTATTTTTTTAAAAAGCGGAAATATATTCCGACACTTTTGCCAGAGATATTTCCGCTCTACCTACTCCATAAATATCATGATACTATTCTACCTTGTTTTTGGAATTTATGCAAGTTTTTATGCCTATATTCTGAATTTATTTTTCAGTGACGACACCCGCGCCATTCATTAATGAATATTCATTAATTTCTGTCAATGCACCATAGGTATCCGGACGGCGGTCTTTAATAAGATTTGACATCATCATACCATAATGACGGGCACGTATATATTCTCCCTGGATATCGATATCCGCTATAGCCATCCCCTCTTCATAATAGGTATTACATACATCCTTGCCATATGGGTCAATAATATGGCTGTGTCCACATTCGTCCCCTTTCTCATAACTTCCCACATGGTTGGAGCCAACAAACCAAACCATGTTTTCCGCAGCACGGGCACGGTCAAATACATTATAAGTATACAATGACGGACAATCCTCCGTCTTTTCTACGGACGGCCATGCCGTTGGACAGAGAATCAATTCGGCTCCCTGGACAGCCAGTGAACGGGCTGCCTCCGGAAATGCCTTGTCGAAACAAATCATAATTCCGATTTTTCCAAGTTTTGTATCAAACACCTTATATTCATTTCCAGGGAAATAATAAAGGCGTTCTGTCAGAGGATTATGTACCTTCCGATAATGTCCCACATACCCCTCCGGTCCTACAAGAACACAGGTATTATAAAGGACGTCGATACGTTTCGGGTCTCTTTCTGCCATGCCCCAGGCAATATACATATTATGTTCCTTTGCTTTTGCAATCAGCGTCTGAGTGGACGGTCCTTCGGGAACCAGCTCGGCTTCTCTTTGCTGATATAACCCGGCTTCCGGGTCAACCTCCGCCATGGATGGCGGAAACATCTGGAGAGCCACCTCCGGGAAGAGTATCAGCTCCACTCCCTGTGCGGCGGCCTCTTCGATATAATGAAGAAATTTCTCCATATTATATGCCTTGTCAAACTTACAATGCATTGCAACTACTGCTACTTTTGTCATAAAATGCGCCTCCTTATATAAAATAAATCATTAAAACAATCCAACAGATAAAAAGAATTTAAACAATAAAGTAATGATAATAATCGTAATTCCAAGTGTCGGGGCCGCCGCAATTACTCCCGCACAGGCTGCCTCATAACGCTTAAAGGTCAATTTACTGAGCTGTCCGCTGAGCCATGCACAAAACGGCGGGCAAATAACTGCCGAAATAACTGCCATCACGATTAAAAACAGCGGATTATAGGTTGCCGCTTCCCCGGACAGACCAAAGAATAATGGGACAATTGCCATAACTTCATTTACACAAAACGTATTATAGGTTCCCAATTCTTTATATTTCGGATACCAGATAAATACCGCAAGACTTGTTCCGAGCAGCATGCCGCAAAGCATGGCCGGATACAGCTTTGGTACGCCGTAGACGATATGCGCCGGATTCAATGCCCACGATAAAGTCAAACCGCCAATATAACACAGGCTGACCCACTCATTTCCAAAGAAAAGTAAATCCGTAAAATCGGTCAGACAGCGGCGGATATACCATCCAATCGTTGCTTCCGGCACCGGAATATTCGCTGACTTTATCGGCTTGAATACTCGCAGTTCTTCATGAAGAACTGCCTTACGGCACCATGGCAGAAGCCGGTAAATTTCTGTCATTACGATACCGCCAAAGCCAACGGCCAGAATTGTAAAAGTACAAAGCGGAGGAAGGCCGAGAACGCCGGCCAGGTTATTCGCCAAAACGGCCAGCGGATACTGTATCAGGCAGCCCAGAACACCGCCGGTCAGCCATACGGTCCAGTGCGTCCCGTAGGTCAGCACCAATGCGGCCGGAATCGTACAACACGGAAGGAAGGTTGGAATCCATGCCGCTGCCAGTCCGTCGCCAAACAATGCCACACCCAGACCGACGCCGACAAAGCCTGTCAGAATAATCTGCGGCATAACTTCCAACGGTGCAGCCATCGGATACATTTTGGCTTTACATCCGCTTTTAAGAACAAAATGAACCACAAGACCAGAAAGCACCAAAGCAGCACCTCCAAGCAGTGAGCGGAAACCCTGACAGTCTGTCCAATCGCCAATCATCCAAAATACTTTATAAAGGATGCCGTCCTGGGAACGGGCCAGCCAGTCTCCAAAACTGAATAATTTGGGAGATGCGGATAAGCTTGGTTCAAGCGCACACATTCCATAGAACAAGGCAATCGCAATAACCCAGATGATAATCATCGGAAAGAGCATTGTCCATCGATTTTCTTTTTTCATAACGTTTTCCTCCTCTAACAACATTTATTCATAGATTAATTCTATGTCCGGACATAGTTTTTTTCTATGGAACAAAAACTTGCTTTTATTTATTATTTTGGCAAACTTCCGGCGGCCTCTATAGACCCAAAGGCCCCTACCCGGTTCTATAAAGCGTCTCAAAGATACACCTTTTGGTCACCACAAATTATCGAAAAATATTGTGTTTCTTTTAATTGTTATGTTAAAATTGTGATTAGGAGTTGGTTATTATGATGAAATTAAATGATAATGATTGGAATTTTATCAATGATTTAATCTTTAAAATTCACAGCATTTCAGATTTGGATGAAATGCGCTATACATTCTTAGATTTGATTCGACTTTTGATACCCTGCGACAAGCTGACATTTTTCCTCTGCACCTCCGAGCATTATATGCACTCGGCAATACAGATTGGCTTGTCTGATGAGCGGATGAAGCTCTATGAAAATGAACTCTGTAATCAGGACTATAAGAAATGGATTTTTATGACCGGACAGAATAAGGCGTACCGGATGACCGACTTTTTTGCACCCGGAGTCCGTGAATCCCTGGACTACTATAAAAATGCTTACCTGCCCGTCGGTATTCACTATGAAGCTATTTTGTCTCTGGCTTACAATGATTGCTTTGTCGGTGTGGTTTCCC
>CABUAW010000104.1 GCA_902489645.1 uncultured Lachnospiraceae bacterium
TTGGAAAGACGGAATTATCCAAGGCGCTTGCGGAAGCTATGTTTGGTTCGGAGAGTAATATTATTCGAATGGATATGTCCGAATATATGGAAAAGCACAGTGTATCAAAATTAATTGGTTCTCCGCCGGGATATGTGGGGTATGATGAAGGCGGACAGCTCAGTGAAAAGGTGCGCCGGAATCCATATTCGATTTTACTTTTTGACGAGATTGAAAAGGCCCACCCGGATGTATTTAATATTCTGCTCCAGGTATTGGATGACGGACATATTACGGATTCCCAGGGACGCCGTGTGGATTTTAAGAATACGGTTATTATAATGACGTCCAATGCGGGAGCATCCAGTATTATTGCGCCTAAAAAATTGGGATTTTTATCGGATAATGATGAAAAAGCAGATTATAACCGAATGAAGTCGGCGGTTATGGAAGAGGTAAAGCATATTTTCAAACCAGAGTTTTTGAACCGTATTGATGATATTATTGTTTTCCATTCACTGACTCAGGAGGATATCCGAAAAATTGTTGGCATTATGATGAATGAGATTTCGGAGAGGGCTGTGGAGCAAATGGGAATTAATCTGCATGCTTCGGAAGGCGTTCTTCGTATGCTTTCCGAGGCCGGCTTCGACCCAGTATATGGCGCAAGACCTCTGCGCAGAGCCATTCAGAATAAAGTTGAGGACCTTTTGGCTGAGGAGATTCTCAGCGGTAAAATTCACCGTGGAGATTACGTGCGCCTGACGCTCACGGGCAAAGAGATTAAAATTTCTATAAACTCGCCGAATACTCTGGCGTAAATCAGAAAAATAAGATATAATGAGCATAAGTTGGTGAGACTTTTCGGTCTTGCCGATGATGTAAAGACATACTGTTAGATAAAGCAGTGTTCTAATTTAGGAGGATAAAATACCATGGCAGTAATTAGTGAATTGATTCGTTCAGAATCGGACGGAACATTAAGTTTTGGTGATTATACGTTAGAACAAAAATCTAAATTATCTGGATTTGAGTTTCAGGGAGATAGTTATAAAGTAAAAACCTTTAAGGAGATTACAAAACTGGAAAAGAATGAATCCTTTGTCTATGAGTCTGTACCAGGTACAGCGGTACATCATATGAAAGTGACAGATAAAGAAATTGAGTTTCAGGTGGAAGGCGAAGAACAGGCACAGCTTACTCTGGAGCTGGAAGCTGAGAATGAATATGAAGTGATGATTGATGGATTCCATATGGGAATCATGAAAACAAATCTTGGCGGTAAATTAGTCATCAGTGTTGAGTTCAGCGGTAAACCTCAGACGGTTGTTGTAAAAAAGATGTAACTGAAATATGAAATGGGCTGTTACAGTGGTGGCAGCCCGTTTTTTGTGCGGCCTGTAAAAGAAATGACCAAATGACCGAGTGGTCAGAGCTGTTTCTTCGGATGCAGGCTTTGCGGGCAAAATCAGAGCTTTTTACACGGGTTAAAATAGAGGGAAGGGAAAAACAGACAATATGGCAAAAGGGAAAACGGTTTTTTACTGCCAATCCTGCGGATATGAGTCGTCAAAGTGGATGGGACAGTGCCCGGGATGCAGAGAATGGAATACATTTGTGGAGGAAGCGGTGATTACGTCCGGAAACTCTCACCGAAAACCGTCTGGAGTCCGAAAAGAAGAACCTACTTTGCTCTCAAAGGTCAGCAGAGAAAATAATCGTCGGATATCTACGAATATCCAGGAATTTGACAGAGTTTTAGGCGGCGGCATCGTATCCGGTTCCATGGTTTTGGTCGGCGGGGACCCGGGAATAGGAAAGTCGACTTTATTGCTTCAAATGTGTCTGCTGCTTGTTTCAAAACAGCATAAAGTGCTGTATATTTCAGGAGAAGAGTCTCTTCAGCAGATTAAAATCCGGGCGGACAGACTGGGAGAATATTCCGGCGATTTGATGATGCTGTGCGAAACCGATTTGGAGACAATTCAGGAAGTTATAGAGCGGGTAAAACCGGAATTGGTCGTCATCGATTCTATCCAGACGATGTGTAAAAGCGATGTCAGTTCCGCACCGGGAAGCGTTACTCAGGTGAGAGAATCGACCGGCGTTTTTATGAGAATAGCGAAGAGCCTTGGCGTCACTGTATTTATTGTCGGTCATGTGACAAAAGAAGGCGTGGTTGCCGGACCACGGGTACTTGAACATATGGTAGATACTGTATTATATTTTGAGGGTGAGCGTCACGCAGCTTACCGCATACTTCGCAGCGTGAAAAATCGTTTCGGTTCAACGAATGAAATTGGTGTGTTTGAAATGGCCCAGGATGGTCTGAAGGAAGTATTAAATCCGTCCCAGTATCTTCTGGACGGCCGACCGGAGGGAGCCTCTGGTTCGGTGGTTGCTTGCTTGATGGAAGGAACCCGGCCGGTGATGGTGGAGGTTCAGGCGCTTGTATGCCGGACAAATTTTAATATGCCTCGCAGGACGGCCGCCGGTATGGATTATAATCGTGTAAATCTATTGATGGCCGTTATTGAAAAGCGTCTGGGGTTATCTTTGGCTAATTGGGATGCATATGTCAATATTGCCGGCGGAATGAAACTGAATGCTCCGGCTTTGGACCTTGCTGTGGTTACAGCTATTATATCCAGTTATAAAGATTTCCCGATAGACGAAAAGACGGTGGTGTTTGGCGAAGTTGGATTGTCGGGTGAAGTACGGGGGGTCAGTATGGCGGGCCAATGTGTCCAGGAAGCAAAAAAACTTGGATTTAAGAGATGTATCCTTCCTAAGGTGAACATGTCAGGAATAGACAAAGAGAGCATCGAACTTGTTGGAGTGGCCGGACTCAAAGAATTAGTAAGTAAGTTGGCATAATCTTCCTTATATTGAAACAAAATAGACACAATTAAGATAAATTAGACACAATTATTCGCCAAAATCGCTGTGATTGTCTGAATTATTGTTTTTTGTAAAAAAACTAAAAAAACTCGTTGACAAACTTGTCGGAAGATGGTAGTATATAAAAGCACTCGGGAAACAGAGTCGCAACAAAGAACATTGACAATTAAACAATAAAACAATCCCGAAAGTTCTTTAAAAGAATTTCAAAAAAACGAACAGTGCCGAAAGGCACTCCAAACAGTAAAAAACGGGAAGATAACAGCTAGTTGTCATTCTGTTAGGACAGACGAAGCGGACACATCCGCTCCACTAGGTTCGAAAGGACCTCACCAAGTGGCCGGATGTTGGTTTTGACTAAGCTCAAAACTACTTCGCTAAGTCAAAACTCAAACATGAGAGTTTGATCCTGGCTCAGGATGAACGCTGGCGGCGTGCTTAACACA
>CABUAW010000105.1 GCA_902489645.1 uncultured Lachnospiraceae bacterium
TTATTTTAAGGTCAACGACTTCCTTCGGGAAGAAAATGAAAGGCTTTGTCAAATGGTGGAGGCCAAAATGAATAATCATACCATTCATGATGGCCTGATGCGGATGTTCATTGTACACAGAGCCTATTTGGAGCGGATGCAGGATACGATTCAAACCCATTACGGAACAATGAATAATTATCTTGAAAAAGCTCTGGGGCTTGACAGGGATAAAAAAGAGAGATTGCAAGCTCTTTATTTAGACTGAATTTAGGAATCCGGTTTTTCGTATTGTAGAATAGAATTTAAAAAGGGTCTTTCGGAATCTGTTTTAAATTTCCGAAAGGCTTTTTTTGTGTGAAAAAGTAAGCAATCGCACTTTGTAAGAAATATGAAAGAAAAATAATATTATAATTTTATTAATATGGATTGACAAACAATATTATACAATATATAATATAAACATAAAAATAATATTATAAAAAAGAAAGTAGGATGATTTCGTGGAGAAAGGAGAGGTTTGGATGGTTTTTAATACAGGCGCCGCATTGCTGGACGCCATAGTGCTTTCCGTTGTTTCCAAAGAAAAAGACGGAACCTATGGTTATAAAATTACCCAGGATGTCCGGCAGGTTATCGATATTTCAGAGTCCACACTGTATCCGGTGCTTCGAAGGCTTCAGAAGGACGATTGCCTGGAAACATACGATGTTCAGTTTGGCGGAAGAAATCGGAGATATTATAAAATTACTCCGGCGGGACTGGTGCAGTTGAACCTGTACCGGAATGAATGGAAATCATATGCGTCTAAAATAACACAGTTGTTTGACAGAGAGGAGATGAAGCAATGACTCGTATGGACTTTTTGAAGCAATTGGAGTATTTGCTTCAGGATATCGATGAAAAAGACAGAGAGGATGCTCTGGAATATTTTAGAGATTATATGGATGAGGCCGGTATTTCCGAGTTTGCTTCGGTGGACGGTTTGTTGGATGTACCGGAAAAAATCGCCATATCGATTCGTGCTTCTCTGAACGACAACGATGCGGAGCAGAGTGAATTCAGTGAGCAGGGAGTTAAGGATGCCCGGTGGGAGGCTCAGAAGTATATGCCGGACGTCTACAAAAAAGACAGCAAGGCAGAGAACGGGGAGCAGATGTCGGATACGGGTTGGAAGACAGCCTCTGAAGAATATTCGGGCAGAAAGCGGGAGGACGGACGCGGGCCGGACGATGACCGGTATGAAAGAAAGGATTGGGAATATGAAGAAGAGGACAATTCCGGCGGCAGACATTCCCGGGGAAATAATCTGGGCAAGCTTTTGTTGATTGTTATTCTTTGTATTGTGGGCGTGCCGCTCATCGGAGGTATCGGAAGCGGTGTTATCGGTGTTTTGCTTGGACTTTGCGGCGCACTTCTTGCTGCAATTGTGGGTGTTGGCGGCAGTGCGATTGGATTTACCGTGGGCGGTGTGGTTCTCTTTGTTATGAGTATCGTACACATGATTATTTCCGTGCCGGAAGGACTTATGATGATGGGATTTTCTTTTCTCATGCTGGCTCTGGGCATCATTTTTATACTGCTCACAATTGTCATTTGTACACGATTGATTCCGTGGATTGTCCGTGGAATTGTCGGATTATTTCGCAGAATATTTCACAGGGGAGGTGCTGAGGCATGAAGAGAGGAACCAAAATATGGTTGATTGTGGCGCTGATTTTTGGAATTATAGGCGGCGGCTTATGTCTTTCGGCAGTGATTCTCGGCGTATCCTACGATGATGTGCGGACGATGGTATATGACGGTGATTTTACATGGCAGATTGGCCCGTTTCGTATACTTCGCACTCTGAATGTAAAGGAAGAAAAAAGCTCGTTGGAAAAATGGGTGGATGCCGATGGTCAGGAAAAAGTGACATTGTTTGAAGACACAGAACTTTTGCAGATTGATATGGATTATGGAAGCCTGATAGTCAAAGCTTCGGATTCCAGTGAAACCTGGCTGGATGGCGGAGATGACGCGGAGTATTTTGAGTGGAGCTATGACGGCAGTACCCTGGCGGTACGAAACCGTGAGCGGAATTTTGACTGGTTCAATATGGATGCGCCAAAGGCAACGCTCTATATCCCGTCCGGCAGTAATTTTGAATATGTGGATATCGATGTGGATGCGGGAAGCTGTACGATGGAAACCTCGGTCCGGTGCGGTGCGATGGCGGTGGATGTGGACGCCGGTTCTGCGAATCTGAAAAACGTAACGACAGACTGGCTGGAGCTGGACTGTGACGCGGGAAAAATCGTATTTAAAGGAAAGGCGTTAAATGGCGGCGACGTGGATGTGGATGCGGGAACAATTGAAATGGAATTGACGGGAGCCGATATAACGGATTATAATTATGATATCTATGTCAATGCCGGAAGCCTGTCCATTAATGACAAAAGTTTTTCCAGATTGGAAGAACAGACGTATATCAACAACAACGGGGCCGCCGATTGGGCGCTCGGTTGCGACGCAGGAAAAATCAGTATTCAGATTAAAAACAAATGAGGTGAAAGATGATGAAAAGATTATATCGTTCCAGAGACAATCGTGTCCTTTGCGGTGTTTGCGGAGGCATTGGTGATTATTTAGATGTGGACCCGACAATTATCCGGCTTTTGTGCCTGCTTCTCGGCTTTACAGGAACAGGATTACTCGTTTATATTGTTGCTGCGATTATTGTACCGGAAGAAAGATAAACATGAAAAAAACCAAACCTGCGGTGTGCTTGAAGAAAGTATACCGCAGTTTTTTTTATGTTTCCGTTTACAAAAAGCTTTTCCAGGTTCATCGGAATGTTTTCAAAGCATGTACATATATTAGTTTCAGGTGGTGGTCTTTTGGAGCATATTTTTTCGTCAAGATTGCGCCGAAGCCTTTCGGCTTTTCATAAGGAATGGGGGAAAATTCAGGAAATTCGCCTGCGCAGCGGTCAACCGCTGATTTTGCGCCGCTTTGGCGAAGAATGGTTTTTAAATGAAGCCGGAGAGATTGGAAAAGAAGAAAGGGGCGCTCTGAGAGTGCTGGCCGAGGATATACAGGAGAGCATGGCCTACATATGCCAGTATTCCCTGTATGCTTATGAGGATGAAATACGGCAGGGATTTATTACAATCCGGGGCGGGCATCGGATTGGAGTGGCCGGACAGGCCGCTATGGCC
>CABUAW010000106.1 GCA_902489645.1 uncultured Lachnospiraceae bacterium
TGAAGCAGACAGGGTGGCCCCCTGAGAAAGCTCTGACGATGCTGGATATTCCGAAAGATGAACGGGAGAAATATTTAAAGCTTTTGGAGAAATAAGAAAATGAATATACGAAAGATAAAGTAACGGAACCGATTTTTTATTGGTTCCGTTTTTGTTGAAACAGGTCGATGGATTTGAATTGCGCTTTTTATCTGCTGTGCTATAATAAAACCATCTTTTATGATATATCATGTTCAAAGATTTCAAAATGTTTCAGTTCTGAAACGAATTCCAGAGTTTAATAAGATATACGGAATGTCCGAAAATGCGATACGGTGTAAGCCATGCGGGGATGGTATGGCCGGAATGTTCGAAGGACGTGACATACAGAGAGGAAGGGGTTATAACGAAAGATTTATTAATTGTGCAGGTGGATAATTATGAACGCCATAGAGAAGTTTTAGAAAAGGGTCCCTATATCCATCATATGGATTTGGCGGTAAGCTGCAGTCAGCTTGTCCATTTGACACCAAGGGAAATGATAACAAAGCGGGTGACATGGGAGATGTTAAAAAACTGGGATATGTCGCCGGAAGAGATGTTCCGGCAGGCCGGTGAAAATTCAAGAAAGGAATTGCCGCCGATTATTGAGCCGATGAGTGATGTGATTAAAGGGTTTCTTGTGGAAGAATTCATGGAGGCAGCCAAAGTGGATATGGATAAAGCCCTGGAAGAAACTGAAAAAGAGTATCAGAAGCTTTTCGGTGGTTCTGCGGCGGCAATGCCGGAGATTTATGTTATCAGTAATGAACTGAAGATTAAGGGTGCAGCGGTGGTCTTTTATACGGATATATTGGAGCATTTCGCGGCGGAAAAAAATTCAGATTTGATTTTACTGCCGAGCAGCATCCATGAATGGCTTGTATTGACAGAAGTCTCTGCGGGAGGAATTTGCGGTCTGGAGGCCATGGTCAGGGATGCTAATCAGAGGGTCGTTTTGCCGGAAGAGATTTTGTCGGAGCATATATATAAATACTCATTCAGGCGGCATGAATTTAAAATTGTCGATTCCGGGGCGGCCTAATGTGCGGAATACGGTCTTGATATGCCGATTTTCTTGCGATATAATAGAACGTATCTGATGAAAAGGAGTAGAAGCGATGAAATTTATTAAGACGCCTGTTAAGGGAATGTGTGATATGCTGCCGGCAGATATGCGTATGCGTGAGCATGTGTTGGGCATGATTAAAGAGAGCTATGCAAAATATGGTTTTATGCAGATAGAGACACCCGTAATGGAACATATAGAAAATCTGACCTCCAAACAGGGTGGTGATAATGAAAAGCTTATTTTTAAAGTTATGAAACGGGGCGCCGATTTGCAGAGAGCCATTGATTCCGGAAAACAGGAATTTGCGGACAACGGCCTGAGATATGATTTGACGGTGCCTCTGGCCAGATATTATGCGAATAATAAAGAAAATCTTCCGACACCGTTTAAGGCATTACAGATTGGCAATGTATGGCGTGCGGATAAGCCCCAGAAGGGACGGTTCCGTCAGTTTACCCAGTGCGATATCGATATTCTTGGAGACGAGACAAACTTGGCCGAGATTGAACTGATTGCGGCAACTTCGGATATGTTATCTCAGATTTTTGCGGAAGTCGGCATTTCGGAATTTACGATACACATCAATGACCGGCGGATATTATCGGCCATTGCGCTTCAGGCCGGATTTAAAGAAGAAGAAATTCCATCGGTTTTGATTTCTCTGGATAAGTTTGATAAAATTGGCCTGGACGGTATTCACGCGGAGCTGGTCGAAAATGGCTATGCGGAAGATATTGTAGAGCGGTATCTTTCTGTATATAAGGCCTCAGAAGCTGTTGATTGTGAGACATTCTGTGAAAATATTGATAAAGCTTTCCTGGACGGTGCGGTAATCAATAATATTAAGGAGATTATTTCCTGTGCCAAAGCAATGATTTCCGACAAGGTAACGATTTCCTTTGACCCGACGCTTGTCCGCGGTATGGGGTATTATACGGGGCCGATTTTTGAGGTAAGCATTAACGGCTATAATTTTTCAATTGCCGGTGGTGGAAGATATGATAAAATGATAGGCAAATTCAGTGGTCAGGATGTACATGCCACAGGATTTTCTATTGGATTTGAGCGTATTATTACGATTTTAAAAGATAAGATGAATGACGGAGCTAAAATCAGCGGAGAGAATCTGGCTATTTTAATTGGCAAGGATGTTCCGCTGGATAAAAAGATTGCTTTATTTAAGGAAGCGAAGGCTCTGCGGGAAGACGGCGCTGTAGTTACGATTCAACCGATGCGTAAGAATGTAAAACAGCAGATTACAAAGCTTGAAAATGAGGGCTTTAATAATTTCAGAAAAATCTATAAGGATTAACCATAAGGAGAGAATAAAAATGTCTGAATCAATGAAGGGATTAAAAAGAACCCACCGCTGTGCGGAACTTGACAGCGCCAATGTGGGCGAAGTTGTTACCGTGATGGGCTGGGTACAAAAAAGCCGGAATAAGGGCGGTATTATTTTCGTCGATTTGAGGGACCGCAGCGGTCTTCTGCAGATTATTTTTGAAGAAGCGGATGCCGGAAGTGAAAACTTTGCCAAAGCTGAAAAACTTCGGGCAGAATTTGTCGTAGCTGTCGTCGGACGTGTGGAACAGAGAGCGGGCGGTATTAATAAAAACCTGAAAACGGGAGAAATTGAAATTCGCGCAAAGGAGCTGCGAATTTTATCGGAATCCGATACACCGCCGTTCCCAATTGAAGAAAATAGTAAGACAAAAGAAGATTTGCGTTTAAAATATCGTTATCTGGATTTAAGACGGCCGGATTTGCAGAGAAATATTATGATGCGCAGCAAGGCGGCGGCGGTTATCCGTAACTTCCTTTCCGAAGAAGGCTTTCTGGAAATTGAAACGCCGATTCTTGGCAAAAGTACACCGGAAGGCGCCAGAGATTATCTCGTGCCAAGCCGTGTTCACCCTGGAAATTTCTATGGCTTACCGCAGTCTCCCCAGTTATTTAAACAGCTTTTAATGTGTTCCGGTTATGACCGTTATTTCCAGATTGCGAAATGTTTCCGTGACGAGGATTTGCGGGCGGACCGTCAGCCGGAGTTTACTCAGG
>CABUAW010000107.1 GCA_902489645.1 uncultured Lachnospiraceae bacterium
AACACGTCCT
This sequence comes from uncultured Lachnospiraceae bacterium, assembly GCA_902489645.1. Lineage (GTDB taxonomy): Bacteria > Bacillota > Clostridia > Lachnospirales > Lachnospiraceae > Frisingicoccus. Next base: position 11 of record CABUAW010000107.1, read on the forward strand.
CGGCCACCGCCGGAGCGCCGGCCACACCGACTGCCGCAGATACCGGCCCCTGATTCACCCCAAAGCTTCCAATAAGCGCCGGGTCCTCCTCATGAAAGCTCAGCGGTACATCCAGAGCCTTCGCCATTTTCATTGCTTCCATAACGACCGCCGTATCTTTAATCGGCACTCCGTCGTCCGTAAAGCCGACAGCCCCCAGCGCTTTTAAGCTAATCATATCCGTTAATTCCGTGCCTCCGAAACCCTTCGTAATGGCCGCCGTATTTAACACATGAACCGGCATTTCGGCCGCCCGCTCCCGAAGATAAGTCAGGGTTTCTTCATTATCCACCACCGGTTTTGTATTCGCCATACAAATGACCGTCGTATAACCTCCGGCCGCCGCCGCCGCCGCGCCTGTCGCCACATCTTCTTTGTAGGTAAATCCCGGCTCTCTGAAATGTACGTGAACATCAATCAGCCCCGGCGCCACAACCATTCCGGAGGCGTCAATGATTTCATCCGCTTCCCGGTGTTTCTGTTCAGCGCCGCCCGGCGGTGTTATCCCGGCAATCCGGTCTCTTTCAATGCAAATATCACATACCTTATCTGTCTGACTTTTCGGGTCCACTAAACGCCCATTTTTAATCCATAACATCCCTGGTCCTCCTATATTCCTTTTAATATTCTTCCCATTTATCGAGACAATCTTTCATATCTTTATATTTCCTGTTCCGAATTTTTATCGCTTCTTCACCTTTCCCATCGCTATAATCATAAAAGCCCTGTCCGTTTTTCACACCGTAATGTCCGTGTTCGTACAAATTCCGAATCAGCTTTTGGGGTTCCTTCGTATCGCATAAATCCTCATTCAAATATTCGGAAATATGATAAAAGGTATCCAGGCCGCCGAAATCCGCCACTTCAAAAGGCCCATAAGCGGCATATCGAAAACCAATACCATATTTCATGACCGCATCCACGTCCTCGACAGTCGCCGTCCCTTTTTCAACAATATCCATACATTCCCTCAGAACGGCAAACTGAAGCCGATTGGCAATGAAACCCGGCACATCTCTGCGGCAAATCACCGGTTTCTTTCCGATATCCTTTGCCAGCGCATACACCGCATCCACATATTTCTGTTCGGTTTTATCATTACAGATAATTTCTATTAAAGGAATCAGATTGGACGGGTTAAACCAGTGCATGCCAAGAAATCTTTCTTTTCCCCGAACCTGCTCGCAAATCCGGTTCATGGACAGTCCCGACGTATTCGTTGCCAAAATAGTATCCGGTTTTGCGATTACGGATAATCTCTCAAAAAAATCCTGCTTTACTGCCAGATTTTCCACAATAGATTCAATAATAATGCCGCATTTATCCAAATCCTCCAGCCGGGTTGTATAGACCAGCGGTGCCTCTTCCTCCAAAAATATGGCCCTTTTGGCCCGTTCCAGGGACGCCTCCGTCCTTCCATAAATGATGGTTTCATACCCCTGCTCCGCAAAAATCTGGGCCATCGAAGCTCCCATCAGCCCCGTCCCGCAGATTCCAATAGTGTATTTCATTTAATCACGACCTTTCACATTAAGTAATACGATGGACAGAAAAATAGCGGCTACACCAATCATTCCCATCCATGTAAAGCCCTCCTTTAATATAAAAATACTGACCAGTGTGGCAACCATCGGCTCTACAAAGGCCATCACCGCTGCCTTCCCCGGCTCCGTACTTTGAAGTCCCGTTGTATAAAAAATATACGGCAATAATGTCGAAATAATTCCAATACCAATAATATTTCCAAGAACGGCCGGCTCCGCCGTCAAAGCCGCTATCTCACCCATATGAACAAAAGGGCAGAGGCTGACTGCAGCGACAAGAAAGGTATAGGCCGTCACTGTAACCGTGCCATATTTTTTAAGCGCGATATGCCCAAAAATTGAATACAGCGCATAGCAAAAGCCCGACGCTATTCCCGTAAAAATTCCAAAAACCGGTACCATGCCCCCAACACCGTTAAAAATCCCCGTCGTACAGGCACAGCCAAACAGGGCCAACACAAGAGCTGCGCCCTTCGTTCTTGTAACCTTTTCATGAAAAAGCAGCGCCGACATGAGCATCACAAAGCAGGGCGCCGTATACAGTAAAATGGCCGCCACAGACAGGGTTGTCCGCTCAATCGTCATAAAGTAAGCAATATTAAAAAAAACCACACTGAGCGTTCCTGTTCCAATGAACATCCAAAAATCTTTCCAATTTATTTTCAATGTCTCCCGGCAAAAAATCAAAAGGTAGGCCCACATGGCCAACGCCGCCACAACATTTCTCATAAAAGCCAGTTGTACAGGCGTACACCCAACGCCGGATAAATGAGAGGAAAAAAATCCGATAAATCCCCAGCAGACCCCGGCCGCCAAAATAAAAACCGTTCCCGGCCAGGCCCGCCTTTCCGCCGCATTTTGTACCATCCCCCGCTGCCTTTTCCCCGTTATTTCTGTCATCGCTTCATGTCCCCCGTCCAAGCTTTCTTTCGTATTTTACAGGCCCATTTCCCCGTACTGCGCCAGTATTTCAATTAAAAATTGCCTGTATTCTTCCGCCACAGCTTTCGGCGCCAATATTTTTACTCCGGCGCCAAGTCCTGAAAGCCAGCCAAAAAACGGATGGCTTACGACAACCCGGACACGGATATCGAAATGATTTTCATCGACGGGACGTATCGCCGTATCCTTGCCGAACCGGTCAAGAACCACGCCGACGAACCGGTTTTCAAACCGTATCTTCACATCCTGCTCGTCGCCGCCAAACATGCCGAAAATCTTTTTTGAAAACACCGCCGTATCAAAACTTTCAAAATGCTCCCGTCCAAGCCGCGGTTCCTCTGTTATCTCAATGCCGAGCATTTTATCCACCCGGTAATGCTTCACAATCCCCGCTTCTTCGTCAAATC
>CABUAW010000108.1 GCA_902489645.1 uncultured Lachnospiraceae bacterium
TGTCAGATTCAACCAGGTGTTTCCCTGATTCCCGTCCGTTGTCGTATATTTTATTGCCAGTGATGGATAGAAATTTTCTTCGGATGCTCCAGTGATACCGCTTGTAGGAGGCAGTTCAAAAGTAAAACCTGTAACAGAGCCATCCGCTGCAATGATTGCATCTGCATCCATATAATCTCTGTCATTAAAGCTATAATACTGAAAACCTGTAAGTGCCTCCGTTTTAAGAACTATGGTCGTAATATTCGATTCATCGACATAAACCTTCGACGAACTGAACTGCGCACCGCCATCTGCCAGCATAGCGTCTGCCGTATACAGGCCATCAGCCAGAGAATTACCACCCAGATAGTTATCTGTCAGCACATTCATTGAATTCCGAAGAGTTTCATAAGCTTCCTTTTTTACCGTCGTATCGCTGCCTTTCTGAGCTTCAACTGCCGACGCATAAGCATCTTCAATGCCGCTCATTTTCCAGGAATCCGATACGCTTTCCTCCCACCGGAGTGCGGCGGCAACCTCTATCGCGGCATCCAGCGCCTGTGCAATCGGCGCCTGTGTAGCTTCTGCATTTTCAACTTTTACTGCTGTGGAATAGTCAACGACAAGATGCGCATTTTTATCGGCTATCCCCACATATCCGGCACTTGCCGTCTGAAGTGAATCCATGATAGGTATACGAAAACCAACCGTATAAAAGCCGACATGCTCCGCCGGAAGCTCAACATACATTTCTTCAGGGCAATATGGATAGTAAACCTGCCGTCCGGCCGCCATACGCATCGTGTAAAGAGCGCCGGATTCATCCTTCCGGTAAGCCGTTGCCACAGCCTGAGCATAGTCCTCACCATTATCCAAATCAATCCACATTCGTGACAAATAGTTCTGCTCACCGCCCAGAGCTACACCATGCTGAACAAGTTCCAAACGCACAATTCCATCCTTCACAACGATGGTTGCATCATCATCAAACGAATCATTCGCCATAGAAGCATCCCCTGACGAATTTGCCAATTCAATACACCATTTAATCTTATAAACGCCGTCCTCTAAGGCTAATGCCGTTGTATTCGAATTATATTTTTCCCGAATAGCATACGCGCCCAAACTTGTATTAATATATAAGTAGCCCTCCCGGATATATCCGGTCTGTGCCGCGGCGCCATCGGACTTTATGTATACGCCAATCACATTCTCCGCCGTCCATCCGTCCGGAATGGCAATTTTAAGGGTTCCGGCCTGGGTCACGGTTACAGGTTCTCCGGCCTGATTCACAATTTCTATCTGGTAAGCCGACCAGTTCTTTGAAATACCTTCCAGTTCAGAATAAAAGCCGTTGTAGGCTGTATTGCCTTCTGTAATCTCCGTCACCTTTAAAACGTCCGTCGTCGAAGCAACGGCTGTTGTTGTTAAAAACTGAAATTTTCCGGAGGCGTCCGTAAGTGTAACCGGTAAAATAGGTTTTTCTGCAAGGCAGATAGTTCCAAAATAATAATTATTTACTATATCACTCCGATTTTCTGCCAGCACCTTCACCACTCGTCCGAAAGTCATATCTTTATAGTCCGTCATATCAAAGGTCATGGTAAAGGTTCCGTCTTCTCTGATATCCGCTGCCGTATAACTGGTCGTCATCAGCTGTATCAGATAATACGCATCTATCTGTTCTGTATCATATTTGGAGACATACATTACCTTATCTCCGTCCAGAGCCAGAGCCTCCTCTGTCAATTGGAATGTGGCTTCCGCAATCCCATCCTGAATCTTTACCTTTACCTCCGGACTGATTAGATTCATGATGGACTGGGCTACCGTTGCATCGATGGATTGAACCTGGATATTTGATACCGCTGTTGCTTCCCTGGTTTCTTGAAAAGAATTACTCAATACATAACTCCACACATACTCTCCATCCGCTATACTCGGGAGCTTCGCAGCCTGCGTATAAGCAAAGGTAAACTCGTTCCAATAATACATAGATGACGATTTCAGTGGAGACACCATAACCACCGGCTCAGTCAAATTATCCACGGTAAAAGTAACATCTGCGTACCCGTACTGGTCATTAAGTACAATTTCAATATCATCTCGCCAGTAGTACGCATAAGCTTCATCTGTATAATATTTTTTTACTATACCCGCTGTACCTCCACGTGAAGGATTTGACGCCACATCAATATACGTGTATTCCGGCTTCAGAACTCGGATTAAGCCTTCCGTTTCTTTACGTGTCCCCTTTACCGAAGCCACACGCAGAGTCACTGTAATCACTCCGTTTTCTATTTCTACAAGCGCATTCCGGTATTTATCCGTCGTATACTGCACCCCTTTATTTGTAGCGGTTTTGTCCCCTTCTATCATCAGGGGAATACTGTACACGCCATCCTCAAGCATCTCATCCCCCGGTATCTCTTCATTCTGTGTATTTACCGGCTCCTCAGCCGCCGAAACATTCTGCACATTCACAGAGACCGCCATCAGCACGGCTAAAATCCCGGACAACAGTCTTTTATATTTTTTCATTTTTCCCTCCTGATTTTACCATACATTAAAAAAAGCAAAGTCGTCTTTAAAACTCCTTTACTTCGATGTTTCCATATGGCAGAGCGCAAAAATATCCCGTATATAAAGCTATTCCTAAATATACGACAAACCTCTATGCTCTGCGGAGGATTTTACCCCCCCCCCCCC
>CABUAW010000109.1 GCA_902489645.1 uncultured Lachnospiraceae bacterium
AAATCTCACTGTCCACACCCTCCGCCTTTAAAGCCGTTGCAACCTCTTCTAAGGCCCGGTTGGTACATCCATGTTCATGGGGACTTCCGTTAATTAATAATACCTTCATTATAAATAAACCGCCTTTAATTCAATGGATATTTTGCTGTGATTCCGTCAATGATGGCTTTGGCCTTTTCTTTATTCGCATCAAAATCTTTCAATGTCAATGCAATAGCTTCCGCAATCTGGTCCATGTCCTCTTCTTTCAAACCACGGGTTGTGGCCGAAGGTGTTCCAAGACGTACGCCGCTTGTAACAAACGGAGACTGAGGGTCGTTTGGAATCGTATTCTTATTACATGTAATATTTACTTCATCCAGCATTTTTTCTGCCTGTTTTCCGGTCAGATTCAAACGCTTCAAATCAACCAGCATTAAATGATTGTCCGTACCCCCGGATACAATGTCCACGCCTCTTTTCATAAGACCGTTTGCCAGTGCCTGGGCATTGTCGATAATCTGCTTCTGGTACGCTTTAAATTCATCAGAAAGCGCTTCTTTAAAGCATACGGCTTTTGAAGCAATCACATGCATCAAAGGTCCGCCCTGAATTCCAGGAAATACGGCCTTATTAAAGTTAAATTTCTTTGCCGCTGCCTCATTGGCAAGAATCAGGCCGCCGCGAGGTCCGCGCAGCGTTTTGTGGGTTGTCGTTGTAACAACATCCGCATATGGAATCGGGCTTGGATGAAGTCCTGCGGCCACAAGACCTGCAATATGCGCCATGTCCACCATCAGATAAGCGCCCACTTCATCAGCCACTTCCCTGAATTTTTTGAAATCAATTGTTCTCGCATAAGCGCTGGCTCCGGCCACAATCAGCTTCGGCTTTGCCTCCAGGGCAATGCGGCGCAGCTCATCATAATCAATAAAGCCTTCATCATTCACACCGTAAGGTACAATTTTAAAATATTTACCAGATATATTTACCGGGCTTCCATGCGTCAGATGACCGCCATGGTCAAGGTTCATACCCATGACCGTATCGCCGGGTTCCAACATGGCAAAAAATACCGCCAGATTGGCCTGAGCGCCGGAATGTGGCTGAACATTCGCATAATCGCAGCCAAAAAGCGCTTTTGCCCGTTCAATGGCCAGATTTTCAGCAACATCGACACACTCACATCCGCCGTAATAACGTTTTCCAGGATAACCTTCCGCGTATTTATTCGTCAATGGACTTCCCATAGCTGACATTACTGCATGACTTACCCAGTTCTCAGATGCAATCAACTCAATATGCGAATTCTGTCTGGCTAATTCGTCTTCAATCACCTGAGCAATTGCAGGGTCTGTGTTTTTCAATTCATCTAATGAATACATTGTGTACCTCCATGATTTATTTCTTATTATATCACTTTACCGTAACAGAATATCACATCTGTTCTTCCCCGGCAATATCAATTCCAAGTTCTTTTAACTGAACCGCGTCCACCACATTCGGGGCATCCGTCATCAGGCAGGATGCATCCTTTACTTTAGGGAATGCAATAACATCGCGGATACTATCCATGCCGGCCATAATCATAATCAGACGGTCAAATCCGTAAGCCAGTCCCGCATGGGGCGGAACACCGTATTTGAAAGCATTCAAGAGGAAGCCAAAACGCTCATAGGCATCTTCCTTTTCAAAACCAAGAACTTCAAACATTTTTTCCTGAACATGATTCTGGAAAATACGGACACTTCCTCCGCCGATTTCCGTACCATTTAAGACAATATCATAAGCCTTCGCACGAACTCTTCCCGGCTCGCTGTCCAAATATTCCAAATCCTCTTCCATAGGCATGGTAAACGGATGATGCATAGCCGTATAGCGTCCCTCTTCTTCGGACCACTCCAATAACGGGAATTCGGTCACCCAGAGGAAATTAAATTTATTTTTATCAATCAATGCCATCTTCTCAGCCAGTTCCAGACGCAAAGCGCCGAGAACATCATAAACGACTTTATTTTTATCCGCTGCAAAGAGGAGTAAATCGCCGTTTTCACCGCCCATCGCCTGAATCAGAGCGCTCATTTCTTCATCTTTCATAAATTTAGCAAAGGAGGATTTCACAGTGCCATCTTCCTGAATAGCAATATAGGCCAGTCCTTTTGCGCCGTAATCCTTAGCAAATTTTACGAGAGCGTCAATTTTCTTACGAGGCATACCGCCCTGTCCCTTGGCATTAATACCACGGACGGAACCGCCATCCTCAAGGGCGCTCTTAAATACGACAAATTCACAGTCCTTTACGACGCCGCTCACATCCTGGAGTTCCATGCCGAAACGGGTATCCGGCTTATCTGAGCCAAAGCGGTCCATCGCCTCCTGCCAGGTCATGCGCGGAATAGGAAGCTGTACGTCCAGGCCGATAATCTCTTTAAAGAGGCGGGCCAGAAGGCGTTCATTGACTTCAATAACGTCATCCACATCCACAAAGGACAATT
>CABUAW010000110.1 GCA_902489645.1 uncultured Lachnospiraceae bacterium
CTCTTCGTATTCCTTGCGCTCCTCCTCCAGCTGACGGCGTCGGCGTTCCTCCGGCGTCAGACGTTCCTGACGTTTTCTGGTCTCTTTATTTTTATTCAGAGAAGCATGACGCAGTTTTTCCACATCATCCTCATTCATGACAACCGTTGTGCTGTCGCTGGCGCCGCCTACGGGCACCGCCGAACCGATGACGACATAATTTCCGTCCGGTTCCGCCAAAGCCCGGCGCAAATCCATAATCAAATCCTTTGCGGAGCCATACCGCAAATCCGGCTTCTTCTGGGTACACTTGAGAATAATCCGCTCCACGCTCCGCGGGATATCCGGATTCAACTGGCTCGGCGGCGTCATATTCCCCTGAATATGCTGCAGAGCCACCGAAACATTATTCTCCCCGTCGTAAGGCACCCGTCCGGTGACCATCTCATACATGGTAATACCAAGCGAATAAATATCACTCTTTTCATCGCTGTAACCGCCTCTGGCCTGCTCCGGTGAAATGTAGTGAACCGAGCCGGCCGCATTTGTCGTCACCGTCGTCGAATCCGCCGCCTTGGCAATACCAAAATCCGTCACCTTCACCTTGCCGTCCCTGGACATGATGACATTCTGAGGCTTAATATCTCTATGAATAATCCGGTTGGCATGGGCCGCCCCCATACCGGAAGCTATCTGAACGGAAATGTTCAAAACTTCCCGGATATCAAGCTTTCCTTTTCTTTCAATGTAATGCTTCAGGGTAATGCCCTGAACCAGTTCCATAACAATATAATAAATTCCGTTTTCCTCGCCAACATCATAGACGTTGACAATATTCGGATGGGATAATCCGGCAGCGGACTGTGCCTCCACCCGGAATTTTTTTACGAAAGTCGCATCTGCGCTGAACTCCGGTTTTAATACCTTTACCGCAACAAACCGGTTCAATTTCTGGTCTTTGGCTTTATACACATTCGACATGCCGCCGGCGCCAATCCGGCCGACAATCTCATATCTTCCCGCCAACAGTGTTCCTGGTGTTAACATCCATTCACCTCCACATCAAAAGGGTCAATAACAATCACTGCAATATTATCCAATCCGCCATTATGTTTGGCTTCATCAATCAATTCATCAACTACATCGCCTATATATGTATTCTTTATAATATCAAACAACATATCATCCTCAACCATATTGGAAAGTCCGTCGGAACACATAAGAATCTGGTCGCCCCGTTCAAGGTCCACTTCAAAGAAATCGACCTTTGCATTTTCCGCCGCTCCCACAGCCCTCGTTATAATATTTTTATCCGGATGGTTTCTGGCCTGCTCTTTCGTCAGCTCTCCTGCCCGGACAAGCGTGGCGACAAAGGAATGGTCCTCCGTCACCTGATTAATTTCTTTATCCAGAAGATAGAGCCTGCTGTCCCCGATATTTCCGACAAAAAGCTGCTCATCTTCAATATAGGCCACGACCATCGTCGTACCCATGCCCCGCAATGCCTCGTCTTCTGCCGCCTTTTCAATCAGCTTCCGATTCGCATATTTGATGCCCTCATCCACCATACGGATTAACGCATCCGGTTTTGAATTCTTTATATACTTCAAGAAACATTCTACGGCATACCGGGACGCAAAATCGCCCGCGTTATGACCGCCCATGCCGTCTGCCACAATGAACAGATTCGGAAAAGCACCCACCGGTACCTGAGAATAATATATGAAATCCTGATTCACTTTTCGGACCAGACCTACGTCTGTCTTTCCAAATACCCGCATCCTATACCTCCTTTTCTCCGACCTGAGTCATATATCTGCGGCGTAACTGGCCACAGGCCGCTTGTATATCCCGACCCATTTCTCTTCTTATAGTAACATTTCCCCCATATTTTTCAAGGTTATTTTTAAAATTCACTATGGATTTCCTGTCCGATTGGACATAATCCCGTTCTTTCACCGGATTAATAGGGATTAAATTCACATGCCACATAAATCCTTTCAAAAGATGGGCCAGCGCTCTGGCGTCCTCCGGCGTATCATTGACGCCGCCCGCCAGACTGTATTCAAACGTCAGCCGCCGCCCATTCGTATCATAATAATAGCGGCAGGCCTTTAAAAGTTCCTCAATCGAATATTTTTTGGCAATCGGCATCATGGATTTTCGCTTTTCATCATTGGACGCATGGAGGGAAATTGCCAGGGTAATCTGCAGGCGTTCATCGGCCAGCCGGTAAATCTCCGGCACCAGCCCGCAGGTCGAAAGGGTCATATTTCTCTGGCTGATATGCAGCCCTTTTTCATCCGAAAGCAGACGAATAAAGCGGACAGCGGCCTCATAATTGTCCAGCGGCTCCCCCGTACCCATCATAACCACATTGGATACCCTTTCGCCCGACTCTT
>CABUAW010000111.1 GCA_902489645.1 uncultured Lachnospiraceae bacterium
GACAGGTATGGTGAAAAAATTAGCATTTCTCCTGTTTACGCTGTTGACGGTGATGAGCTGTACGGCCTGCGGACAGGCCCGAAGCGAGAGCCTGGGCGAATTGATGAAAAGAGCCGGTCTGAATACGCTTATGGGCATGGGGACGGTTTTTCTCGTATTGATTCTTATTTCGGTTATCATCTATTTTCTCGGATTTATCGGAAAAATGCAGAATAAAAAAACAGCCGTAAAGCAGTCGAAGCCGGAAACGGAAAAAGAAGCTTCGGCGCAGCTTCCGGCAGAGGACGCTTTGGCGGCAGAAACAGAGGATTTGACAGATGATTGTGAATTGGTGGCGGTCATTGCGGCAGCAATTGCAGCGTCGGAGGGTGTACCGGCAGACAGTCTGGTTGTGCGTTCAATTCGACGGAGAGTACCGCCGAATCAGTGGAAAAATGTATAGCGGAAGGATTTGAGATAAAATGAAAAATTATACAATTACAGTAAATGGTAAAGTTTATGAGGTGACTGTGGAAGAAGGATTTAGCGGACAGGGCCAGAATAACCCGACTCCGGCGGCGGTTTCGGCGGCACCGGTTCAGTCCGCCCCGACGAAAGCTCCGGCAGCGCCTTCGAAGGCGGCCGCCGCAGGTTCGGTAAAAATTGCGGCGCCAATGCCCGGAAAAATTCTGGATGTGAAGGTCAGCACGGGACAGCCTGTGAAACGGGGAGATGTCCTGATGATTCTTGAAGCCATGAAGATGGAAAATGAAATTGTAGCTCCTCAGGACGGTACGGTCGCAAGTATCCAGGTGTCTGCCGGAAGTGCAGTGGAAGCGGGAGATACGCTGGCATCTCTGGATTAATCTGGACAGCAGGAGGTTATTAAATGGATTACATTATAGAAACGATGGGGCATCTCATCCACCAGACAGCTTTTTTTAATCTGACATGGGGCAATTATGTGATGATTCTGGTGGCCTGCTTCTTTATCTACCTGGCGATAGGCAGAGGATATGAACCGTTACTTTTGCTGCCGATTTCCTTCGGCATGCTTCTTGTCAATCTTTATCCGGATATTATGCTGTCGGTGGAAGAATCCTCTAACGGTATCGGAGGACTTTTACATTACTTTTACCTGCTGGACGAATGGGCTATTTTGCCCTCCCTGATTTTTTTGGGCGTGGGGGCGATGACGGATTTTGGCCCGCTGATTGCCAACCCCATCAGCTTTATTTTAGGGGCGGCGGCCCAGTTTGGTGTTTTCTTTGCATATATTGCGGCTATTTTAATGGGCTTTAATGATAAAGCGGCGGCGGCCATTTCCATTATAGGCGGTGCGGACGGTCCGACCTCCATTTTCCTGGCCGGAAAGCTCGGACAGGGTGATTTGATGGGACCGATTGCCGTGGCGGCCTATTCCTACATGGCGCTTGTGCCGATTATTCAGCCGCCAATTATGCGTTTTCTGACGACAAAAAAAGAACGGGCCATTAAAATGGAACAGCTTCGTCCGGTATCTAAGCTGGAAAAGATTTTATTCCCGATTATCGTAACCATTGTTGTTGTTTTGATTCTGCCGACAACGGCGCCGCTGGTCGGCATGCTGATGCTGGGAAATCTTTTCCGGGAATCCGGCGTGGTAAAACAGCTCACAGAGACAGCGTCCAATGCGCTGATGTACATTGTTGTTATTATTCTCGGAACAAGTGTCGGTGCGACAACCAGCGCGGAAGCATTTTTAAATCTCCGGACATTAGGAATTGTAGCTCTTGGTCTGATTGCCTTTGCTATAGGAACAGCCTCCGGCGTACTCTTCGGTAAGCTGCTCTGCAAGCTGACCGGAGGTAAAATCAATCCGTTGATTGGTTCGGCAGGGGTTTCGGCCGTACCTATGGCCGCCCGCGTATCCCAGAAGGTGGGAGCCGAAGAGGACCCGACCAATTTCCTTTTGATGCACGCCATGGGACCAAATGTTGCAGGCGTTATCGGTACAGCGGTAGCGGCCGGCGTATTTATGGCTATTTTTGGCGTTGTGTGATGAAAAGCAGTTTGTACAGGAGGTAGAAAAATGTCAGAACAAGTGAAGAAACCGGTAAAAATTACCGAAACTGTATTACGAGACGCACATCAGTCTCTGCTTGCCACACGAATGACAACAGAGCAGATGCTGCCGATTATTGATAAAATGGACAGGGTGGGGTATCATTCTGTCGAATGTTGGGGCGGCGCCACCTTTGACGCTTCTCTCCGATTTTTAAAAGAGGACCCATGGGAACGGCTTCGAAAGCTTCGGGATGGATTTAAGCATACAAAACTTCAGATGCTGTTTCGGGGACAAAATATTCTCGGATACCGGCATTATGCCGATGATGTGGTGGACTACTTTGTCCGT
>CABUAW010000112.1 GCA_902489645.1 uncultured Lachnospiraceae bacterium
AAGAAATATGCCGACACCATAAAAAAGTCCAATTGCCATATCATACTTATTAAATTGTCGTTTCTCTTTTTTTTCACATGTTTCCATTTTTGTTATTACCTCCTTCGCAAAATCGTCCATGTGGACTCCAAAAAGAAAACAAATTTTTTTCAACGTATTTAAATCGGGTTCATTAACATCTCTCTCCCAATTCGATAGCGCCTGCCGGGTAACATTCAATTCCCCAGCCAGTTCTTCCTGTGTCATTCCCGATTGTGTTCGCAGATGACGTATTTGCTTTCCTGTTGTAATATCCGTCTGTTTCTGGTTCAAAATGGTTCCTCCTCTCTGATGCTGATTTTATCAATGATATTTCGCAATAGCCAGCAATGAACGCTTGCATTGCGCAAGACGTTACATTATCTTCTGAAACATATGCCGGATCTTGTCTAAACGGCTGTTCGGGCGGCGTGGCTGAAATACAGGCTCGCCGGAAGTTTCCTGATACCCTTTTAATTCTGTAATGCAGACACTTCTTCCATTTGTATAAAAATTCAGATCATTCCTATATTCACCGATACAACGGGCAGGGATTTCACCCTTAAAAATAACTTCATCTTTTTCAAGTCTGGTTGATTCAATGATTGCGCAATACTTTGGTGCATCATTATAAGCCCGTGAAAGATATTCCTGCGGTGCAAAAAGGGTAAAGGAAAGGTATGGTTCCAACAGTTGTGTTCCTGCTTTTTTCAATGCCTGCTCCAACACGACAGGCGCAAGAAAACGAAAATCAGCGGGGGTGCTGACCGGGCTGTAATAAACTCCATAATCAAAACAAATTTGGCAGTCTGTCACTCCCCAGCCATATAAGCCCTGCTCCATTCCATAACGCACACCCTCCATGACGGCATTTTGAAAACTTTGGTTTAAATAGCCGAGAGATACCTCGCTTTTATATTGTGTTCCGCTTCCAACAGGAAGCGGTGTTACAGTCAAACCAATAGATGCCCAAAACGGATTCGGCGGCACTTCAATATGAATCGTGCAGCTCGCTTTTTTTTGCGGTCTTTCCAGATAAATAACCGAAGGCTCTTTCATAGCCACGCCCACATGATATTTTTCTTCTAATAGCGAACAAATAACTTCTAACTGTACTTTTCCCAAAAAAGATAACATAATCTCATGGGTAACAGTATCAATGTCAAAATGCAAAAGAGGGTCTGTATCAGCAATCTCTGCGAGGGCATTTAACAGGGCTTCCCTTTGCTCCGGCTTTTGCGGCTCTACCGTTGTCCGAAGTAATGGCATGGGATTATCAATCCGTGTTTTGTGAGGCAGGAGTTTTTCATTTCCCAGGATATCGTTCAGTTTCAAAGTATCATCAGCTAAAATAACAATTTCTCCCGGACAGGCATGGTCAGCCGGGACGATTTCACCATTTGACGGAATACACATTTCTGTAATCTTTATTTTTTCCTTTTTTGACAGCAGCAGGGTATCCCGTAAATGGAGCGTCCCATGATACAGGCGTAAATAAGAAAGCCGTTTTTTCCGCTCTGTATACTCAACCTTAAAAACATATCCACATAATTCAGACTGAATATCGTCCGTTTCTGTAATGAAAGTTTCTATAATCGCTTCAATCAGTTTTTCTGTTCCTAAATTGTCTTTTGCACTCCCATGATAAACAGGAAACAAAGAGCAGCATCTGGTTCTTTTGCACTTTTCATATTGTAATTCCTGTATATCCAAAGAATCCTCTGCAACATATCGTTCTAATAGTTCATCGCTTCCGGAAATAATCATATCCCATTTGTCCAAATCAGAAATATCGGTCATGGTTATCTTTGGCGACAGGGAAACCTCCTGCATGACAATCATATCACTGGTAAGTTTATCTTTAATGCTTTGGTAAACACACTGCAGGTCGATCCCATTTTGGTCTATCTTATTTATAAAGATAATTGTCGGAATGTCCATTTTCTGAAGCGCATGGAATAATATACGGGTTTGTGCCTGTACGCCGTCTTTTGCTGAAATGACTAAAACAGCTCCGTCAAGGACAGATAAAGAGCGGTATGCTTCGGTTAAAAAATCCATATGACCGGGAGTGTCCACGATATTGATTTTATAATCATTCCAATAAAAAGAAGTAACCGCTGTCTGAATGGTAATTCCCCGTTGCCGTTCCAAAATCATAGTGTCTGTTCTTGTAGTCCCTTTATCCACGTTTCCCTGTTCCGCAATCGCTCCACTGGTGTATAGCAGACTTTCTGTCAATGTAGTTTTTCCTGCGTCTACATGGGCCAGAATGCCGATATTGATTATTTTCATGTGATTGTCCTCCCTTTACAGCCCCAAAGGGCATAAA
>CABUAW010000113.1 GCA_902489645.1 uncultured Lachnospiraceae bacterium
CTGAATTTCATAAACCTGGCCGAGCATCTCCGCCGCCGTCAGATGCCTTTCTAAGCCTCCCAGTGTGGAAGCACAGAACCGGCAGCCCATCCGGCAGCCGACCTGGGAAGAAATACACACCGAATTTCCGTGTTTATATTTCATCAGCACGCTTTCGATGACACTTCCGTCCTCCATACGAAAAAGATACTTCCGCGTCCCGTCAATTTCCGAAATCAAACGGCAGGCCAGGGTCACCGGACATAAAGTCGCCCGGCTTTTCAGCCGTTCCCGCAAATCCTTTGAAAGATTGGTCATCTCATCAAAATCCTGAACGAGCTTGACATGTATCCAATCATACATCTGCTTTGCACGAAACTTTTTATCCCCGAGACGATTTACCACAAAATCTTCCAATTCATTGAACGTCATCGACCTGATATCTGTTTTTTCCATTCCTTAACTCCTTCGGAACCGGGCAATAAAAAATCCGTCCGTGCCGTATTCTCCCGGCAGCAACTGGATATATCCCCGCTCCATTGTATCCGAATCAATGCCTTCCGGCAAAAGTCCCGTCAGACTTTCCGTCTCAAAGGGAAAATGCTCCTGGAACCAGCGGACATTTTCCTCATTCTCCTCCGGGTTTACCGTACAGGTACTGTAGATTAAGCAGCCTTCCGGCTTTACATATGCCTGAACGACCGTTAAAATCTTTTTCTGCAAATCTGCCAAAGCCTTCATATTCTCCCGGTTCATCCGGTATTTGATATCTGCTTTCCGCCCGATGACCCCAAGTCCGGAACAGGGCAAATCCGCAATAACCACATCTGCGGTTTCCTTATCCTCCGTCCTGAAAACCAGCGCATCCTGACACTCTGCCCGCACATGGGACGCCCCCATCCGGCGGATATTTTCTTCAATCATTCCAACCTTTGCATCGGTCAAATCTCTGGAAATCACCAGGCCGCCATCGTCCAAAAGCTCGCCAAGCTGAATACTTTTTCCGCCCGGCGCCGCGCACACATCAATCACCCTATCCGCCGGTTTTACTGCGGCGGCCCCGGCTACCAGCATGGAGCTTACGTCCTGAACGGTACAAAGCCCCTCCTGAAACTCTTCCAAAGCTCCCAGATAATCAAAGCCCCTCAGTGTAAAGGCCTCCCGAACCAGGGGATTTGGGATGGCCTCAACGCCCTGCCTGGCCATCCGTTCCGCAAAGGCTTCCGGCGTCAGCCGGTTTCGGCATACCCGGACCGTCAATGTCTGTTCTTCAAGAAACCACTGAAACATTTTTCGGGTATTTTCTTCGCCGTAGCAAGCCGTCCAATAATCCGCCAGCCATTGGGGCTGGGAATAATAAATCGATAAATTATTCTCCGGTAAATCCAGCTTTTCCGGGTTCCGAATCATATTTCTCAAAATTCCGTTGACGAAGCCGGAAAGATTTTTAAAACCCCGCTTTTTCGCCAGCTTCACCGCCTCGTTGCAGACGGCCGAATCGGGAACCCCGTCCATATATTGTATTTGATAAACCGACATCCGAAGAATCGTCCGGATAACCGGTTTCATTTTTCTTACTTTGACACTGGAAAAACGCTCAATCATCCAGTCCAGACTTATCTGGCGTTCCAGTGTTCCCCGGGTCAGGCGGCTGATAAACCGCCGCTCCCCGCTGCCGAGATACTGATATTTTTCCAGCATCCGGCGAATCGCCACATGGGACGGCGTCTGCTCCCTTGTAATCTCCAGAAGCAGGTCGCAGACAATATCCCTTAAATTTTCCGAATCAGTCATCCCGCCGTCCCCGGCCGCCGAATAACAGAATTAATCTCAGGAGCTGTAAAATACTTGCCGCCGCTCCGGCCACATAGGTCAGCGCCGCCGCTCCGAGGACCTTTCTGGCCCCTTCGTTTTCATCGCCCTGTAAAAGTCCTGTGGAAGAAAGAATCTTTAACGCCCTGGAGGATGCGTTAAATTCCACCGGCAGTGTCACTACCTGAAAAAGCACCACCGCAAAAAAGAGAATGATTCCGGCACGAATCAACGTCTGATTCCATCCCATAAGCACGCCGATTAAAATTAACGGCCAACTGATAGTAGAACCAAAGTTGCACACCGGCACAAGGGCCGTCCGAATCCGAAGCGGTGCGTAATCCTTCTGGTCCTGAATCGCATGACCACATTCATGAGCGGCCACGCCGATGGCCGCCACACTGGTCGAACCAAACACGCTGTCGG
>CABUAW010000114.1 GCA_902489645.1 uncultured Lachnospiraceae bacterium
TACTCTCTTCCCATCGAAGCGCCGCTGCCACCTCAACTGCCGCATCTAAAGCTTCAGAGATTGGTGCATCCGTTGTTTCCACATTATCCAGCCTTACGGCCGTTGTATAATCAAGAACCAAAAGCGCTTCCTTCTCACTTAATCCTATATATCCCGCATCGGCGGTGTTCAATCCATCCATAATCGGGATACGGAATTTGGCTGTATAATACCCCTCATGTTCGGCCGGAAGCTCTATAAAGAGCTTTTCCGGACAATACGGATAGTAAACCTGTCTTCCGGCCGCCATTCGCAGGGTATATAAGGCTCCGGATGTATCTCTGCGATAAGCTGTCGGTGTTGCTGTAATAAACCCATTACCATCATCCAAATCAATCCACATCTTTGATAAATACTGTTGTTCACCACTCATATTTACCCCATGCTGGCTGAATTCAATCCGTACCACACCGTCCTTCACAACAATGGTCGCCGGTTTATCAAATGCTCCATTGGCCATCGACTGGTCTCCTGATGATGCCTTCATTTCAACAAACCATTGCACCATATAAACACCATCTTCAAGATTTTCTGCCGTCGTATGAATATCAAATTTCTCCCGAAGTGCATACTCACCCAAAGTCGTATTTATCCACAACTCTCCGTCTTTCATCGTTCCGGTTTGTGCCGCGGTACCATTGGATTGAATATATGTTCCCACTACATTCTCTGTTGTCCATCCTTCCGGAACAGCAATTTTCAGGATGCCGGCTTGTGTAACAGCCACTGGCTCCCCTGTTTCGGTGACAACTTCTATCCGGTAAGCCTCCCATTTTTTTGAAATATCTTCCAACTCAGAATAAAAACTTTCATAAGAAGTATCACCCTCTGTTATTTCTGTTACTTTGAGCTTATCCGTTGCTGATGCAACAGCCGTCGTTGTTAAAAACTGAAAATTTCCAGAATCATCCGTGAGCGTGATTGGCAGAATTGCTTCTTCGACAAGCCGAAGCGTTCCAAAATAATAATCATTTTGAGCCCCATCCTTATAATCTCCGATTAACACCTTTACAGCACGTCCAAAAACCATATCTTTGTAATCTGTTAAATCATAAGATATCGTGAAAGTTCCGTCAGCGTTCACCTCTGCTGCTGTAAAATCCAAAACTTTACGTGGTATCAATTGCTCAAAAGACGACGATGGCGTATATCCAGAGGCATAGCTCACCTTATCACCGGATATAGCTAAAGCCTTATCTGTCAGTTCGAATGTTGCTTCCGCCACATCCCCCTGAATCTTAACCTTTACTTCCGGGCGAATCAGTTCCATAATTTTCTGCCCGACAGACGCATCGAATTTTTCCGGAAAATTATTTTTTGCCGATGCCTTTGCCTGATAAGCATTATCTAATACATAACTCCATTCATATACACCCTCCTCTATGACCGGTAATTTCACCGCCTGCGTGTAAGCAAAAGTAAATTCGTTCCAAAACACATCAGTATTTGACTCTGTATAACTGGTCATTACAATCGAATCCTGCAAGTTATCTACGGTAAAAGTAACATCCATATAACCATACTGAGCATCTATATCAATTTCAACATCTTCTCTCCAGTAAGCTTCATCCTCAAAAACTCCGTTTCGAAGGCCGGCGTTACCTACTGAACCGCCAGCCCATACTGCTGCAATATCATAGGCTGTGTATTCCGGCTTTAAAATCTTAGTTTTTCCTTCTTCCGCTTTGATAGAATCCTTCGCAGAACCAACACGCAATGTAACGGTAATCACTCCGTTTTCTATCTTTACCAGAGCAGTCCGATATTTATCTCGTGTATATGATTCTCCCCTATTATCAGATTCTTTCTTACTTCCTTCTATCAACAGCGGCACCGCATAATTCCCATCCTCAAGCACGGCCGCTCCGCCGTCATCACCTTCTCCTGATGTATTGGCATCTCCCGCATCCGGCTCTCCGGCCAATACATTGACCGGGCTGGCCGACACCGTCAATACCAATGCCAAAAGAAACGTTAATATCCTTTTCATTCACTTTTCCTCCCTCATATTTTTGCACGCAAAAAAGTAAAGTCGTTTAAAAAACTCCTTTACTTCGATGTTTCCATATGGCAGAACGCAAAAATATCCCGTATATAAAACTGTCCTTAAATATACGGCAAACCTCTATGCTCTGCGGAGGATTTTACC
>CABUAW010000115.1 GCA_902489645.1 uncultured Lachnospiraceae bacterium
AGATGCGCTGCCGCTCACCGCCGGAAAGTGTCGCCCCATTTTCGCCGATGACCGTCTGGTATCCCTCCGGCATTTTCCGGATAAATTCATCGCACCGGGCGGCTTTGGCCGCTGCCACAACCTCCGCATCCGTCGCGTCACGCCGGCCAAGGCGGATATTTTCCATGACC
Source organism: uncultured Lachnospiraceae bacterium (assembly GCA_902489645.1). GTDB lineage: Bacteria > Bacillota > Clostridia > Lachnospirales > Lachnospiraceae > Frisingicoccus. The sequence goes on from CABUAW010000115.1 coordinate 171, forward strand.
GTATCCCGAAACAGAACCACATCCTGAAAAACAATCGCATAGTTTTTCAAAAGCGTTTCCGGTTCCACCGTGGATACATCCACGCCGCCAATGGTAATTTTTCCGCCGTTCACATCCCAGAAACGGGCCGCCAGCCTGGCCGCCGTACTTTTGCCGCCGCCGGAAGGTCCGACCAGCGCCGTCACTTCCCCCTGTTTTGCAACAAAGGAAACATCCTGGAGTACCCCTTCATTATCATTATAGGCGAACCGGACATGTTCAAAAGCGATATCAAAGCTCTCTGGCGAATAACTCTTCGCTCCGGTCTGCACGGGCTGCGCTTCAATTTCCCGCATACGTTCAATTTTAATCTGACAATCAAAGATGGCCGCCATATTTCCAAAAGAAATATTCAACGGTTCATAGACCCTCGAAGCCACGATAAGAAAGATTAAAAGCATCTGAATTTCCAACTGACCGCTGACAAATAAGGTCACACCGGTCAAAACGGTGGTTGCGAGTCCCAGCTTTAAAAATACCTGGACCGAAGTAATACAGGTCCCCGTCACCAGTTCGGAGCGCACCGTGGCCCTTTCGGACTGATTCAGTTTTTCATTCAGGCCGTTTAAATATGTTTCCTTTTGATTGCAGGCTTTAATATCTTTGACTGTTTCAAGTAATTCCTGAAGTCCGTCCGTGGCCGCCCGCTTTGCATAAAAATTTTTAACGCCGAAATAATCCTGGAGTTTCCGGGAAACCATCAACAAAATCAGGGCCACCGGAACCACCCACAAAACGGCCAGCCCCATACGCCAATCCATTATCAGCAAACCGACGGCAATAAATGCCGTGGATATCATTGTGCCGAAAAACTGGGGCAGATAGCTTGAAAACAACTGTTCCAGAGAGCTGCTGTCTGACATGATTGTCGATGTCAAATCCGACAAATCCCTCTGTCCAAAAAAGGACAGGGGCAGCTCCCGAAGTTTTTCGCCAAGACGAATCCGTCGGGTGGCGCTTTCTTCATAGGTTGCAATATACAGGGCTTTATACTGCATCCAGTGAATCCAGTAAATCAACAGGAGCAATACAATCCCCACCCCGGTAATTTTCCATACGCCCAACGTCGTATCTTTGCCCGTACTCAGGGCGTCAATGATTTTCATTAAAGCCATCATTAATATTCCCATCGGTACCATCAGGCTCAAATTGGCAATCACCGTCCACACGGTTGCCTTAACCAAATCCTTTGCCCCCTGTTCCGAAAGCGCATAGGTTTTTTGAAGCTTTCGAATCATGCCTGCGCCCCCTTTCCAACCTTCCAGGCGGCGGACATTTTATAATCCCGCCACATGAACGCATAGGTTCCATTCTTTTCAAGCAGTTCTTCATGCGTTCCGCGCTCGGTAATTCCGCCATTTTCCAGAACAAGAATTTCATCCGAATTCTGAACCGTAGAAAGCCGGTGCGCAATCATCAATACCGTCTTTCCCTTTGTCAGCGTTTCAAAGGCTTTCTGAATCAGCATTTCATTTTCCGGGTCGGCAAAGGCCGTAGCCTCGTCGAGAACGACAATCGGCGCATCCTTTAAAATAGCCCTCGCCAGGGCAATCCGCTGCTGCTCCCCGCCGGATAAATAAATTCCGGCCGTCCCGACAACCGTGTCCAGTCCGTCCGGCAGTTTTTCGATAATATCGTCACACTGGGCGGCATGGGCGGCGGCTTCAACCTGCGCCCGGTCCGCCTCCGGTCGGGCCGCCCGTATATTTTCCAAAAGACTTGTTTTAAATAAATGGGTATCCTGAAAAACGAAAGCCACCTTGGCCATCAGCGCTTCTGTCGAGATTTCCCGGACATCCACGCCTCCGACGAGTACCTGGCCCTCATCCACATCCCAGAACCTTGGAATCAGGCTGGCCGCCGTACTTTTGCCGCCGCCGGAGGGACCTACCAG
>CABUAW010000116.1 GCA_902489645.1 uncultured Lachnospiraceae bacterium
TACTCTCTTCCCATCGAAGCGCCGCTGCCACCTCAACTGCCGCATCTAAAGCTTCCGAGATTGGAGCCTCCGTGGCCACCGCATTATCGACCTTTGTCGCCGTTGTATAATCAAGAACAAGAAGCGCTTCTTTATCTGCCTGACCTACAAAGCCTGTATCGGCGGTGTTCAATCCATCCATAATCGGGATACGGAATTTGACTTTATAATATCCGGCATGTGCCGCAGGCACCTCTATGTATAATTTTTCCGGTGAATACGGATAATAAACCTGTCTTCCGGCCGCCATCCGCTCTGCATACAACGCTCCCTGCGTACTATCTGTCCTATATGAGATTGGTACTGCAGAAATATAATTGCCGCTGTCATTCACATCAATCCACATCTTTGTCAAATAGCCTTTTGTCCCGCTAATTGTTACACCTTGCTGTTCCACTTCCAATCGGACCGTACCGTCCTTCACAATCATCGTTGTTGGTTTTTTAAAGGCTTCGTTTGCCATAGACGGGTCGCCAATCTGACCAGCATTGCCAATGAAATAGTCAACGATATAAACGCCGTCTTCCATATCTGCGGCCGTTGTCGTTGTATCATAATCCTCTACTATCGCATATTGCCCTAATTTCGTCCCGTCAATCACAAGATAACCATCTTTTACCGAACCGATTCGGACAGCCCCGATGCTGTTTCTCCAAACCTTTCCGACGACCTTATCCTGACTCCAACCTTCAGGAACCGGAATCTTAAGGGTTCCCTCCTGCGCCACATTTACCAGCGTTCCATCCGCTTTTGACACTTGTATATCATATACAGTCCATTTTTTTACAGTACCGTTAATATCCGATATAAGTGTATCAAATCCGGCATCTCCCTGTTGGCCTTCCGTCACCTTAAGCTGGTCACCTTCTTGGACATTCGCTGTTGTTGTAAGGAACTGAATACCCGTTGTGCTGTCCGTCAGTGTTATAGGGAGTACAGCTTCTTCGGCCAGCCGCAATGTCCCACAATAAAATGTATTATATTGACCGCTTACTCCTGTAAATATCTTTACAATTATTCCAAACACCATATCCTTATAATCAGTAACATTATATTCTAACTGAAAACTTCCATCCTCTTCTATAGGAATACTCTCATAATTGCTGACAAACTTTTGTATGATAGCATTTCCGTTAGCTTTATATTGATTTATTCTGGAAATATCCCCATACTCCTTTCCCTTATCTGTCAATTGGAAATTTGCTGTGGCTTTCCCGTCCTTTACCTCCACCTGAACATCGGAACTGATAAGTTCGTAGGCTTTACTGGATATTTTCGGATTAATTGCAGTTTGAGAAATACTTCTTGCGGAGCGTTGTGTCGCCGAAAACGCATTACTCAACACATAACTCCAACGGTAATTTCCATCTTCAATACTGTCCGGAAGACGTATCCCCTGGGTATATGCAAATGAAATCTGATTCCAACGTGTAGTTGTTCCATTAGTAATATCCTTCCACACGAGAACGACTGGTTCCCTTATATCCGATACGCTCATCAATAACAAAATTTATATCATCCGTCCGCCAATAATCTTCATTCTCCCAAATACTGGCTTCACAAAGTTCCTGAAAACCATTGTATGCTATATCGGCGGCCGAATAATTCTCCTTTAAAATTTTGATACCTTCCGTTTCCTTCGGCGTATCTTTCACATTACCAATACGCAAAGTGACCGTAAATTGTCCGTCCTTTACTTCAACAAGAGCCTCTCTGTATTTGTCCCATATAAGGCTCTGATTTTCATTATGATTCTGCAAATTACAACGGACTGAAAGCGGTACGCAATAAGCTCCGTCCCCGAGTACCGCAGCGCCCTCATTTACATCAATATCCCCGCCTGTGTCTGTTTCTTCCGCAAACACTTGAAGTTGTCCGGGCCAAAGTGTTATCACTAACGCTAAAAAAAATGCCAATATCCTTTTCATTCATTTTTCCTCCCTCATATTTTTGTACGCAAAAAAGTAAAGTCGTTTAAAAAACTCCTTTACTTCTGTGTTTCCATATGGCAGAGCGCA
>CABUAW010000117.1 GCA_902489645.1 uncultured Lachnospiraceae bacterium
GGAAGCTTCCATTCTCGTGGCCGGAGGCCGGGGTGTCGGCAGCGCCGAAGGTTTCGATAAACTCCGTGAGCTGGCCCGTCTCCTTGGCGGAAATATCGCCGCTTCCCGGGCCGCCGTCGAAGAAGGATGGATTTCCAGAGATTATCAGGTCGGCGCAACCGGAAAGACGGTCACTCCAAAGCTTTATTTTGCCTGCGGTATTTCCGGGGCCGTACCTCATGTTGTCGGTATGAAGGACTCCGAAACCATCATTGCCATCAATACCGATGCTGCCGCTCCAATCTTCGATGTGGCGCACTACGGCATTGTCGGCGATTTACATAAGGTTATTCCTGAGCTTATAGAAATACTTAAACAGACACGCGGATAAAAAAATAAAACAGCATCCGGACTTTCATTGGGTCAGGATGCTGTTTTATTATTTATAAGTATTTATCCATTGTATGACTGAAATCAAAGGTGGCAAAATAATCGGCCGGAGTTTCGGCACGGCGAATCAACTGTGTACTTCCATCCTCTTTCAAAAGAATTTCCGCAGAACGAAGCTTGCCATTATAATTATAACCCATAGAGAATCCATGAGCGCCCGTATCATGAATAATAATCAAATCACCAATATCTATCTTCGGCAGCATCCGGTCAACGGCGAACTTATCGTTGTTTTCGCAGAGCGAACCGGTCACATCATACTTATGGTCGCACGGTGCATCTTCCTTGCCGGCCACCGTAATATGATGATAGGAGCCATACATCGCCGGACGCATCAGATTGCAGGCGCAGGCGTCCAGACCGATATATTCTTTATAAATGTGTTTTTCATGAATGGCTCTGGCAATCAGATGGCCATATGGCGCCAGCATAAAACGGCCCATCTCTGTAAAGATGGCCACGTCGCCAAGGCCGGCCGGTACAAGAATTTCTTCAAACGCCTGACGCACGCCCTCGCCGATAACCATAATATCATTGGCCTGTTCATCCGGGTGATAAGGGATACCAACACCGCCGGACAGGTTAATAAATTCGATGGAGGCGCCCGTCTCTTCTTTTAATTCCACGGCCGTCTTGAAAAGAATCCGCGCCAAAGCCGGATAATATTCATTCGTCTTTGTATTGCTGGCCAGGAAAGCATGCAGTCCGAAATGCTTAACGCCCTTATCCAGCATCTTTTTATACCCTTCGGTCAACTGCTCCCGTGTAAAGCCATATTTCGCTTCTCCCGGCGTATCCATGATACCGTTGCTTAACTCAAAGTTGCCCCCCGTATTTAAACGGCAGCACATCGTTTCCGGAAGCTTTCCGAGAACCTTTTCCACAAAGTCAATATGGGTAAAATCGTCCAGATTGATAATCGCCCCAACCTTTGCCGCCATTTCAAAATCCTCCGGCGGCGTCGCATTGGAAGAAAACATAATTTCATGGCCGCTAAAACCGCAGGCATCGGACATCATAAGCTCTGTCAGAGAAGAGCAGTCCGTACCGCAGCCCTCTTCTTTCAAAATCTTCAAAATATATGGATTCGGTGTTGCTTTGACTGCAAAATATTCTTTAAATCCCTTATTCCAGGAAAAAGCTTTATTCACCTTACGCGCATTTTCCCGGATACCTTTCTCATCGTATAAATGAAATGGTGTCGGATATTGTTTTACCATTCCCTCCAATTGCTCTTTCGTCACAAAAGGGACCTTTTTCATTTTGATTCATTCCTTCCTGTCAATTCAATAATTTTTATTTCATTGCTCAACGAGTCTTTAAACAAATCCACCAGATTTTTTTTCCCCGAATACAAACAGGCCGACTGTTCG
>CABUAW010000118.1 GCA_902489645.1 uncultured Lachnospiraceae bacterium
CTGACAGATACCTTTGGCTATCAGGATTGGCGCGGCGGCAGTCATAATGGTATTGACATCGGCGCAAGCTACGGTTCTCCAATTTATGCAGCAGCCAGCGGTACCGTGTGGATTGCAGGCTACAGCAGCAGCGCCGGCAACTGGGTTGTTATTGACCATGGCGGCGGTGTATTGAGCGTTTACATGCACGCCTCTGCCTTATATGTCAGCTCAGGTCAGTATGTCAGTGCAGGACAGTCGATTGCGGCGGTCGGAAGTACCGGCTGGTCCACGGGCCCACATCTTCACTTTGGCGTTATGGTGGGTTCCTCCGGCGGATATGACGGTTACTGGGTAGACCCGTTGGGTTATGTAAGCCCATGATAAATTCATACATACAAAGAGACAGGAAGTATCTTGTCTCTTTTTTTTAAATATCCATGTGAAGCGGACTCGGAAAAACGCATGTATTGCGGCATGCGGGAAAGATATGAAAAATTTGTGTTTTCCCTTTGAATTCTGAAATACTTGTTGTACAATAGGAGAGAATGAAAATAATGCGAGGCTAGAGATATGAACAAGAAAAATATTGCCAGCTTTGTGGCTGGTTTGGCGGTGATGGGTATTGTATGGGCCGGAGTTTCGGGCGTTCAATACTACCAGGGGCAATCTACGGGAAGATTGGGAGAACGGTATGCGTCAATTGAAGAAAAGTTAGACAAAATTGATAAAATCATTGACTATAACTATTTGAACCCGGAGGATATTGACCTGGATAAATTGGAACAGGGCATTTATGCCGGATACGTGGCCGGACTGGAAGAGGACTATACAACTTATTATACGCCGGAAGAATTTGCGGCGGTGATGGAGTCGTCATCGGGAAAATATTCGGGCATTGGCGCCTATGTCTCCCAAAATATGAGTACGGGAATTATTACGATTATTAAGCCTTTTGAGGGAGCGCCGGCGGCCGAGGCGGGCATTTTAAAAGATGATATCCTCTATGCGGTGGAAGGTGAGGAGGTCACCGGAGAAGATTTGAATATGGTTGTCGCCAGATTGAAGGGCGAAGAAGGTACGACGGTGAACGTGACCATTTACCGGGCTTCCGAAGATGCCTATATGGATTTTGAGGTAACCCGGGCGGTTGTCAATGTGCCGACGGTGGCTTATGAGATGTTGGATGGCCAGATTGGGTATATACAGATTTCGGAATTTGAACAGGTGACGGCGGAGCAGTTTGCCGCTGCGGTGGATGATTTGGAAGCGCAGGGGATGAAAGCCCTGATTTTTGACCTTCGTGATAATGGCGGCGGCCTGCTGGACAGCGTTTGCGATATTTTGGATACGGTTCTTCCGCAGGAACTGCTTGTCTATACAGAGGATAAAGACGGCAACCGGGAAGAAGAGTGGGCAAAGGATGACGACCGGATTAATGTGCCGATGGCCGTGCTGGTCAATGGCAATACGGCCAGCGCTTCGGAAATATTTACGGGTGCATTGAAAGATTATGACGAGGCGGAAATCATCGGAACAACGACCTTTGGCAAAGGCATTGTCCAGTCCATTATTCCGATGTCCGACGGTTCGGCCCTGAAACTGACGTCGGCCAAGTATTATACGCCGTCCGGCGTATGTATTCACGGTACTGGCATTGAGCCGGACCAGATAGTAGAGTATGACAGAGAGGCGGAGGGCGATAATCAGCTTCAGGCCGCTGTGGATTATTTAAACAGCATAACTGAATAAGGTTCGTTATCTAC
>CABUAW010000119.1 GCA_902489645.1 uncultured Lachnospiraceae bacterium
CACGGAATGTGGAACAGGAGATTGATGAAGCGTTTCTTCGGATGCGTGTGAAAAATGCCTGGGAGTACCGTAAGAAAGTGATTGACACGCAAAGCTGCCGGGTCATCTTTGGGGAGGCCGATTTTCTTCCGGGACTGGTTGTGGATAAATTTTCCGATGTGCTTGTCGTTCAGTCCCTGGCCCTGGGAATTGATAAATATAAAATACAGATGATTGATTTGTTAAAAGAAGTTATGGCAGAAGACGGTATTTTTATTCGCGGCGTCTATGAACGCAGCGATGCGAAGGTTCGTCAGCAGGAAGGTATGGAACGGGTGAAGGGATTCATCGGAGAACCCTTTGACACAAAGGTTCCGATTGTGGAAAATGGCGTAAAATATATGGTCGATGTGAAGGACGGTCAGAAAACCGGATTTTTTCTGGACCAGAAGGAAAATAGAAAGGCCGTCGCCAGGTTAAGCCGGGGCTTTGACGTGCTGGATTGTTTTACCCATACCGGTTCCTTTGCTTTAAATGCGGCTCTTGGCGGGGCCGTCCATGTGACCGGGGTGGACGCTTCCCAGTTAGCTGTGGACCAGGCCAGGGAAAATGCGGCGTTAAATCACGTGGATGCTTTTGTGGATTTTGTCTGCGCGGACGTTTTTGAATATCTTCCTTCTTTAGAGAAGGAAGGGAAAAAATTTGATTTGGTCATTCTTGACCCTCCGGCCTTTACGAAATCAAGAAATTCGATTAAAAATGCGGTGAAGGGTTACCGGGAAATCAATATCCGGGGATTAAAGCTTGTGAAAGACGGCGGGTATCTGGCCACCTGTTCCTGTTCCCATTTTATGGATGCTGAACGGTTTACGGAAACCATCGGGCAGGCGGCGAAAAGCGCCCATAAACGGCTGCGCCAGGTGGAATTTCGTACGCAGGCGCCGGACCATCCGATTTTATGGGCGGCGGATGAATCCTATTATCTGAAATTTTATATTTTCCAGGTGTGCGACGAAAAGTAGGTGGCGGAATAATGAACCAAATGACATATGAAGAAACAATGGATTGGATACAGCAAATGGGCAAGTCGGGGATTGTCCTGGGGCTGGAACGGATGGAAGAACTTTTAAATCGGCTCGGACGGCCGGAAAGTTCATTAAAAGTCATTCACGTGGCCGGGACAAATGGCAAAGGCTCCGTATGTACATTTATTGCTGCGATTCTGGAAGCGGCAGGGTATAAGGTTGGACGATATATTTCGCCAACCTTATATGATTATAGAGAGCGGATTCAGATAAATGGCGTATACATTGAGCCGGAGGCCCTGGCAGAGGGAATGAGCAGAGTGCGCGAAGCCTGCGAGGCCATGGCGGCGGAGGGGCTGGAGACGCCGACGGTATTTGAAGCCGAGACAGCCCTGGGATTCTGGTATTTTAAGAAAAAAAACTGTGACTTCGTTGTCCTTGAAACAGGAATGGGCGGACGGCTGGATTCGACCAATGTGGTGAAACATCCGGTTTTAACGGTTATGACTCCGATATCCATGGACCATATGGCCCAGCTTGGAAATACACTTTCTGAAATTGCCTTTGAAAAAGCGGGGATACTAAAACCGGGGACACCGGCCATCTTTGCGCCCCAAAAGCCGGAGGCTATGGAAGTTTTGGAAGAACGGTGCCGGGAACTTGGCATTTCCCCGGTCATCGCCGCATGGGAAAAGCTGACTGTGAAAGAGCGGCAGG
>CABUAW010000120.1 GCA_902489645.1 uncultured Lachnospiraceae bacterium
AAAAAGGCCGGAGTTATCAGGCTCGGGTATTGGATTAATGAATATGCAGGACCGGGTACGGGCTTTGAACGGCACTTTTCAGGTAGTCAAAAGACAGGGATTTCAAATTTTTATAACGATTCCAAAGGAATTGTAGGGAGATAGGATATGAATATTGTGATTGTGGATGACGACTGTCTCGTATCCGGGGCATTAAAAACAATTTTGGAGGTTAATGCGGATGTCAAAGTGTCGGCTGTCGGCACGGACGGACCGGAGGCCATAGAACTCTATCGCCAGTATCGTCCCGATGTTTTGCTGATGGATATTCGTATGCAGAAGATGAACGGTCTGGATGCTGCGGGGGAAATTCTTCGCGATTTTCCGGAGGCAAAGATTTTACTGCTTACGACATTTTCCGACGATGAATATATTATTAAGGCGCTGCGGCTTGGGGCGAAAGGTTATCTTTTAAAACAGGACTATGCAAGTATTCTTCCGGCCCTGCGTGCGGTGGATTCGGGACAGACCGTATTTGGCCGGGAAATTGTTTCAAAGCTTCCGAATCTTATTCAGAAGAAAGAGGTCTTGAATTATTCGGAATATGAAATTAATGCACGGGAAGAAAAAATCATCGGTTTGATTGCGGAGGGGCTGAGCAATAAGGAGATTGCGGCAAAGATGTTTTTGAGTGAGGGGACCGTGCGGAATTATCTCAGCTCGATTTTGGATAAATTAAATCTTCGGGACCGGACCCAGATTGCTATTTTTTACTATCAGCATCAATGAATTTTTACAAAAAATAGACAATTTTTACAAAATATGGTATTATTTTTTTCATATAAATTAAAGAAGTAAGAGGTTTAATTATGTTAGAAACCATTGAGATGATTAACAGCGCAGTCAATAATTTTGTCTGGGGCGTTCCGGCCATGGTTTGTATTATTGGAGTCGGCCTGTACCTGAGTCTGCGAACACGTTTTTTGCAAATCCGTAAATTTCCCTATGCAATCAAAACAACCATTGGAAGAATGTTCCGTAAGCGCGAAGCGTCCGATGGCGCTATGACGCCGTTTCAGGCAGTCTGTACGGCGCTGGCGGCGACGGTCGGAACCGGGAATATTGCCGGAGTGGCCGGAGCGATTGCCATTGGCGGTCCGGGCGCTGTTTTCTGGATGTGGGTGTCTGCGCTGCTTGGTATGTGTACGAAGTTTTCGGAAGTGACGTTAGCGGTGTATTTTCGTGAAAGAAATGTCCAGGGAGACCTGGTCGGCGGTCCGATGTACTACATTAAAAACGGTTTGAAAAAGCATTGGCACTGGCTGGCCCTTGCCTTTTCGGCTTTTGGTGTGCTTACGGTATTCGGCACGGGAAATGCCACCCAGGTGAATACGATTACGACGGCCATCAATTCGGCTCTGTTGAACTATCATGTGATTTCGGAAGCATCCGTCAGCCTTTCAAATATTATTATTGGCGTGATTATTGCCCTTCTTGTCGGATTGGTATTGCTTGGCGGCGTGAAGCGGATTGGCAGCGTTGCGGAAAAACTGGTGCCTTTTATGGCCGTATTTTACGTGATATTGGCGATTGGGGTTGTCATTTTAAATATTGAGAACGTTCCGCGTGTTTTTTATTCGATTGTTTACGGAGCTTTCAATCCGGGGGCAGTGACCGGCGGTGTTGTGGGCGGATTTTTCCTCAGTGTTCAAAAAGGGGTGT
>CABUAW010000121.1 GCA_902489645.1 uncultured Lachnospiraceae bacterium
GGACAACGGTTGCCCCTGTTCTTCGGCACGGTGAAAAGCTCACCGCCAGATTCCCCGAAATCGCCTACGGGATGACTCCGATGGCGGAATCTCTCTGGTGGGTTATGCAGCAGATGTGTCTCCTCCGCGAGAACAGGAAAATCATCCTGATCATCACGGACGGAGAACCCGATTCCATCCCCGCCGCACAGGAGGCGTTCAAGCAGGCTCAGAAAAAGGGCTTTGAATGCTACGGCCTCGGCATCATGTGTTCGAACATCGCAACCTTGCTGCCCCATACCAGCCGCGTCATCGAGACGCTTCCACAACTTGCTCCGGCACTGTTCGAACTGCTCGAAGGGGCTTTGAGGAGGAAGGCATGACGGACACTTTCCGACTGTGCCGCCTTGGGCTTTTGCCGAGGATGCCGCTGTGCCTCGGAAAACATATCGAGTGGGACTGTGGAACTGCCCGCCAGTGCCGTTTGTCTCGCTTCATAACCAGATAGGAAGGAAAAATATGAGTCTTGGGAAATGGATACCGGTGGTGATTGCGATTCTGACCGTCATAGCGGATGAGATGGACGAATAAAACTCGCTAAAGGGTATCCGGTTTTCCCGGATACCCTTGTCCCTGTTAAGGAACAATATTTTTTGCGGAAGTTGCCTTCTCATATAAAAATACTAAATCTAAATTTATTAAATTAAGATTTAGTAAATTATGATTTAAAAATCAAAAATAAAGAGAGATTTATTGGAATAAATAAAATAATTTCAATTGATTAACAATATTTACGAGTGGCAGGGCAGTTGTCTTACCATCGTCTACGGCAGAATACGCATGGGAAAACCGGAATTCATCAGAATACGGTTTGCGAGCCAAAACCGCACAGGTACTATGCCTGTGCCGGATGTACGGGCGACGTGCAGTTACGGAAATTCAGCGCTTTTGTTCTGAACCCAAGGCAAAAAGAAGGGATACCCGAATCTAATCAGGTATCCTTTCTTTTCTGCTATTCATTTTACATCAGAGAGTTTATTCGTAAAATAATATATTTTAATTAATCAGATATATTCTTTGCAGCCTTTTTGATCTTTGAAAGATAAATATACGATGTCAGGATAGTCAACACTATAAAAAATAATGCGAATGGTCTCGTAAAGAATACAGTCCAATCATTGCCTGAAATAAGCAGCGTCTGCCGAATTTTTTCTTCCAAAAGCTGTCCAAGGAAGAAAGCCACAATGAGCGTAGGGAGGTTTAAAGACATTTTATTCAGTAGATATCCAATAATACCAAACCAGAACATTACCCACACATCAAACATATTGCCATTGAAAACATATGCTCCCAGAATACTAAAAACAAGAATACAAGCATATAAAGTTGAACGAGGTATGTTCGTCAGGCGGCGCACATAGCGAATGAAAACGCTACCTATCAGCAAGGTAAAAAAGTTGGAAATCAGCAGCACCGCAAAAAGAGCATAGAGCAGCGATGCATGATCTTCCATAAAACGGGGGCCCGGTACCAACCCCTTGATCATGAATCCTCCCATGATCAGAGCCGCCGCAAGGTTACCGGGAATCCCCAGCGTCACCAATGGGA